>CAYPRR010000011.1:0-4062 GCA_964413245.1 uncultured Gammaproteobacteria bacterium | reverse complement strand
TCGACGACATCCGCATTCTTTACCGTAACGATTTACGTTTCTTGCAACAGTTCTAGTGTGGATAAAGATTTCGACCAATGGAATCAAATTAAGAAAAGGCTTCATGAAAAAGTAGAGTCTAAATTTTTTCATGAGCGTGAAATCTGGTGGTCGTCACTCGGTGTCAACGTTGGCGACGAAGAGGACGGCAAAAATAACCTATTTGAAAGACCAGTACTGATTATTAAGAAATTTAATCGTTCTCTTATATTAACGGTACCACTGACCACGAAAATTAAGACTGGACCATATTATTTTCTCTTTGATCACCAGGGCAATAAGTACGCGGTGATTCTGTCTCAACTGCGGTTGATTAGTACCAAGCGTCTACTGCGTCGTATTCGGAGGATGCCACGATCGTATTTCGCGAGTGTAATCGAGGCGATTCGTAAGCGGTGTTTGCCGTTATAAACAACGATCCACACCTTTTGAGGGGTGTGGATCTCGGGGGCCATGTGGCCATTTGTAAGAACACATTACCACAAATATGAAAGAGATGCAAGTTGGCTATGTAATGACAGATAGGGGTTCCTCAAGTAGTATTTAAAGAACAATATGAATATTCTCGTCTCATACAATTGGATCAAAGAGTATCTTCAAACGAATTTATCGCCGGAAGATTTTGCGCGCGAAATGTCACTCAAATCAATGAGCGTTGAATCGATCGAGCATCTGTCTCAAAAATTCGACAAGATGGTTGTGGGTATCGTTCATGAACTGAAGCCTCATCCAAAAGCTGATCGGTTGCAGATCGTGGTGACCGATATTGGTGGTGGTGTTATTGAAATTGTTTGTGGTGGTAGTAACGTGGTTGTAGGTCATAAGGTTCTTGTTGCTTTACCGGGCGCTAAAGTGCGTTGGCACGGCGAAGGTGAGCTAATCGAACTTAAGGAAACAGAAATCCGTGGTGTGAAATCGATTGGAATGATCTGTGCCACGGTGGAAGTTGGCTTTGATAAAATTCCCTCCGGTGAACACGAGATTTGGGATTTATCAACTTGGACTGATGCGCCAGCTGGCACACCGATTGCGCAGGCACTGAAGTTAGATGACGTCATGTTTGATATCGAAGTGACGACTAACCGACCCGATGCCATGTGTATTGTTGGTCTTGCTAATGAAGGTGCTGCATCGACCGGTGGAACCTTTAAAATGTCGCCACCAGCCATTATTCCTGATTCAGTGAACCCATTACCACTAACTATTCGAGTCCAAGATCCGGATCTTTGTCCACGTTACATGGCGGTGGTGATTCGCGACGTGAAAGTTGGGCCATCACCAGCTTGGTTGCAAATGAAATTGTTGCTTTCTGGTCACCGACCGATTAATAACGTTGTCGACATTACGAATTATATTTTGCACGAACTTGGTCAGCCGTTGCACGCTTTTGATTATGATGCGTTAGATGGTGGAGAAATTGTTGTTAGGAGAGCGCAAGACGGTGAAAAGATTTTAGCGCTAGATGGTAAGGAATACGAACTTAGCAAAAATAATTTAGTCATCGCTGATGCTTCACGACCAGTAGCCGTGGCCGGTGTGATGGGTGGGGAACTCACTGGAACTAAAGAGGGAACTAAAACGATCGTTTTTGAAGCGGCGGCTTTTGAACCAGTTTCGGTGCGTCGAACCGCTCGAGCGCTTAATTTGCAGTCTGATTCGCAATTACTTTTTGAAAAAGGTTTGTCAGTGATGGCGCCACAGTTTGCTCTGGCCAAGGCGGTCGCGATGGCCTTAGAACTTACTGGCGGTTCGGTGGCCAGCGCGGTGTTTGATATTCAAGAGAAGCCATACGAGTGGAAGAAATTTACTTTGCGACCAGAACGAGTTCGTGCGCAGATCGGTGTAGACATTACCGATGAACTGATGGTACAAATTTTGAAGAGTTTGGGTTTCATGTTTGATAACGTGAATGACCTGATGGAAGTGACCGTGCCCTTTTGGCGCGACCATGATATTGAAGACGAAGTTGATTTAACCGAAGAAATCGCTCGCATTTACGGCTATCATAATTTGCCATCGGTTTTGCCAGCCAGCCCACCACCAACTGAAGCATCGGACCCGGCTTTGTTTTGGGAGAGTTATGTGAAGTCATTTTGTTCTCGGCCGGTTACACAGAATTCTTTGGCTATTCGTTTACTAGCGAGAGCGAAATGAAGCGTTACGATTTGGACCCAGCCACGGCGATGCGCGTTTTTAATCCGTTATCATCTGATCTGACACACTTGCGAACTAGTTTGATGCCAAGTTTGTTGCGTGACATCGAAAGCAATCAAGGTGAAGTTTCGATGGGAAAAGTTTTCGAACTTTCTCGAGTTTATGAATCACGTGAAAAAGATTTACCAGCTGAGCGAACGCATTTAGTGATCGCGGAGTTTGGTGTAGAAAATGTAGAGAAGGCGTTTTTGGATTTGAAAGGTGTGCTCGTCGCGCTTTGCGACCGTACTGGTTTGAATTTGCAATTAGATCGAGTAGTTGCCGATGAACGTTGGCATCCAACCCGAACGGCGAGAATTTATGTGAATGGTGAGGCGTTGGGTCGATTGGGCCAGCTGGCGGGAGATGTGGCCGAGCGTTTTGGTGTGAAGCGATCGGTGGTGGCGTTGGAATTAGATTTGGAAGCGGTGATTGGCGCCATGCATGAAGTGCGTCGCTATAATCCGATCGCTGAATTCCCAGCCGTAACTCGTGATCTTTCGATCGTCATTGATGATCGCACCGAGTATGAGGACGTCGCAAAAATCGTCCGTTTACAAAACGAACTGGTTGAGTCTGTGCGACTGGTTGATGTTTATCGTGGCGTTGGTGTGGAGGCTGGCAAAAAGAGCGTAACCGTTTCGCTAACTTTGCGTGCTAAAGATAAAACTTTGTCATCGCCGGAAGTTGATGAAGTGATGAAAACTGTCGCCGAGCGTCTCCAAAAGGACTTTGGTGCTATAATTAGGTAATATGCTACTCGAAACAAAAGATATTCTATTCATCGTGCTGTCGTTTTGCGTGTTGTGGTTCACGGCTTTTCTTTGCTGGTTTTTGTACCAGTTGGCGGTTGTTCTGCGTCGGATTAATGATGTTGTTGGTGAGGTTCGATCACAAATAGAACGAGTGGAAAGCGCCATTCAAGGCGTAAAAACAAAATTTGAATTCGGCGCCACGCAAATTGGTTTCTTAACGGATACCGTCAAAAAAGCGGTGGAATACTGGAAGGCACCAAAGGAATAATTACAGTCAGATAAAATAAAAAATAGAAAAACCAAAAATGCATTAACTATCCGATCGGTCAGTTAATGCATTTTTGGTTTGACTCAAGTAGTTGTGGATGTTAACCTCGTTGCACGTTGCGGATCTCCCGCATCGTCACTCGCGTAGACCCGGGCAACCGGAACAAGTCACACGAAAATGGAGTAAGACATGTACGGATTCATCTGGTTCACCTTCGATCGAGTACGCATCAACTTCCCAAGGGAGATCGGGTCACACGAGGATGGTAATCTCGGATATGGTGATGGGTGGGGTACTGCATACCATTGGCTCCGAGAGGCCAAGCACCCGTTGCGACTTGTTCGGCAAAGTGGCGCTTCGCTGTTTGATGCTGAACGACTTTACATCCGTCGTCAGTCGGTCACGATCACGAGCGCTGAGTTCAAGCTTCGGTCCGATGGATCGTTCGCTGTCCCTGATCTGGTTCCGATGGAGTATCGGGAACTGGCCTCGATGGTAGAAATCTCACTTTACGTCAATGTCATGGCTGGTGAGGGGTACCCGCGTGGTATTCATAAGCCTGACTGGATGAAGGGTCACGTGACGGTCGTCTACAAGCCGACTGAGAAGACTCTGCAGTCACGCTTTCTAATCGAGGGCAAGGAGACGGACGGTAAGTTCGACCTGCTCTCGAAGCTCTACGGCAAGATCCTGGCGGGTCGAAAGCCCGAGATTCTCCATACGCACAAGGCGACCTGAGTCACCTGCGACTGCCTCTTCCGATTCGTCGGCGGAGGTCTTTTTTTGCCGGTGCTTAGCACTGGAAAT
>CAYPRR010000010.1:0-12166 GCA_964413245.1 uncultured Gammaproteobacteria bacterium | reverse complement strand
GACGATACCTGACAGGATCCGCAACAACGCTGATGAGTATTTAGCACGGTTCTAACACTGCCTTCCAAAATGGCACTTCCCAATCACCCGGAATATGAATAGCCATCATATCATGAACGCAAGAAGCAAATTCCTCTAAGTCTGAGGCTGAAAGTGGTGGGCGCATCAAATCGGCGTAAGATGATTCACGAGCAAATCGTAAAAGTTTAACTGTTTCTTCACGCATCGGTTTTGCTGTTTCGAATTCACCTTCTTTTTGTTCGATGCAATTCGTACAAACCAAACCACCACGCGATCGATGCCATCTAAACGATAATGGCATAATCTCCTCTCTGCAAGTTAAGCAATGACCAAGCTCGAGTTCGTAACCGATGTGCGAAAGTAGTCGCAATAAAAAACCACCAGCCACGTAAGTTCCACGCAATGGTTTTACAATTTCAACGCTATTTAAAAAATTCAAAAAATTTAACAGCTCATCGTAAAGATACTCATCAAGATCAAGTTCACGGGTACATCGATCAACAAAATTCAGTGTGGACTGCGCCAATAATCTAGCTTCTAGCGATCGATGGATATTAGTAAACCAAATCTTCCGTTCGACCCCGATGACCGTTGATTGCTGACGACCACGAACAACTTCTAATTCAACCACCGCAAATGGCTCTAAATGCGCCGATAATTTTGCTTTACCTCTTCGAGCACCGCGCCCCAGCACTTCAATTTTTCCGTGCATCGGCGTTAAAATTCGATACCGCCGGTCCGCCTCGCGCACCGGATCACTACGCAAAACTATCCCTTCAGTCTTAAAAATTGACCAACTCATCTAAGTACGATTGCAAAATTAACATCGCGGCTAATGCGTCTTCACTCACGCCGCTGCCCATTTCCTTTTGAATGCGTCGGCTCTCGCTTGAAGTATATTTCTCATCGATTTCGTAAACTGGAATGTTTGTCGCTTGGCGCAAAGTTTCAATAAAGGCTCGGGTCTTTTTTAATTGTTCATCGGAATGATGGGCGCCAGTCGGTAAAGGCACACCGGCGACGATGACATCGATCCCCTCGCTACGAGCTAGATCAGTCAAACGTACTAGAATCCGATCATCATTTTGGATGACTTCGGCTGGAGTGGCGGTTTTAGATTCATCATCACCAAAAGCCAAACCAATTTTTCTCAGACCGTAATCAATCCCCAAGTACCGCATAACTATTCTTTTGGTGATAAGAAGTTAACCCGCACCACAGCATCGTTGAACTTCACCGGCAAATCAGTATGAGAAGCAAAGACTAGATCACCGTCATCAACATGTAATAAAGCGATAAATTTGTAATTAGGCAACATCGGTTCAGTGAGCTTGATCACCAAATCATCATAAGTGCCTGCAGGTAAATAATCAGACGTACCGATAATTGCCGCCGGTGCCTCACCAATCGATTGATGAATCGTTACCCAGCCAGGTGCAGCCAAGGTCGCAGAAAGCGTCACGGTCTCCAAACTGGTCTGATCTGGGGCAGTTAATGACCCACCACCGACATCAACTGGTTGATAAGCAATCGTTGGTGCTTCTGGTGATAAAAACAAAAAAGCGCCTAAACCAGTTAGCACTAAAACGATCAAAATAATAAATAAAAAGTCACGTTTCATATTGATTTTATTGGGTTTTGCCGGTGCTTAGCACCGGCACAGGCTTGACACTAAGGTAAAAATATGTTACCTTATTAGAGTTCGAAAGCCAAGGCTTTTCTCGAAGGACAGCCAACTTCACCGGCCACTATTTGGCTTCGAACCCACCTGAACCTCAACCGGCCAGAAATGGCCATTTAGGAGACACCGCCTGGAATCCATGAACGAGTCGACTTCGGTCGAAAACGCATGGACTGGCAAAAATAGCTCTAAGCATTGCACAAACGCACGCACCATTCTCCGCGGTCCATCACGTGGCGCGCGCTACGAACCGTAAACCCGGTCTTGTGCGCATCACTTCTCCGCCCTTCAGCCGACCTTCAAAAGTCGACTGCGGGGCGCCTCTTTTTTTATAGCCCTTTTATCTTTGGCTGTGGTGTTAAAATCTCTGGTCCATTTTCTAAAGTAGCAATTGTCACTTCAAAGTGAGCCGCGTCCGAACCATCGGATGTGACAATCGTCCAACCATCTTTTCCAGTTTTAACTTTATCTGTTCCGGTCGTGACCATCGGTTCAATAGCTAAGCACATGTTAGCGACAATCGGCACGACTGGGAATTTCTTGTTGCGATAGTTTGGAACATGCGGTGATTCATGAACAGCATGACCAACGCCGTGGCCAACCAAAGTTTTAACAATGCCATAACCTTTTGGAATCGCATCTTCCACAGCTGCACCGATATCAAAAACTCTTTTACCAATGACCGCTACCTCAACGCCGGCATACATCGAATCACGAGTTAATCGCGTTAACGTCAATCTTTCTTTGGAAACATTACCAACTGGAACAGTACAAGCCATATCCGTACACAACCCCTCAAACCAACAACCAATATCCAAACCAACAATGTCACCTTCATTCAAAACAATATCTCGACCGCCGATACCGTGTACGACCTCATCATTCACCGAAATACACATCGTGGATGGGAAAGGGATTGATCCACCACCTTTATAACCCTTAAACGATGGTGTACCACCACCTTCTTCGATTATTTTCGTGGCGATATCGTCTAAAGTTTTCATAGTCGCACCAGGTCTAACCGCATCAACTGCCGCTTGCAAAGCACGCGAAAGCAATGCACCGCCTTGGCGCATTTTTTCGATTTCATCATCCGTTTTTAACAAGGCCATAATCTACAATCCCAACATAATACAAATACTTGCTTCGACTTCATCTTGTGTACCAAGACCGTTTACCTCACGCAACACTCCAAGTTTACGATAAATATCGATTACTGGCTTTGTTTCTATTTCATAAATGTTCAGACGCTTTTCAATAAGCTCTGGGGTGTCATCGTCCCTATTTTCAAGCGAAGCACGGTTTCTAAGACGAGCTAAAGTTTCTTCCTTAGGAACACGAATTACCAATACATCCGTTGGCATATCAAAAGTTCGAAAAGTTTCGTACTGTTTGATATTACGTGGATAACCATCCAAAATATAGCCATCTCCGGCATCTGATTGTTGCAGTCGCATCTTCAAAACTTCTAATGCCACACTATCTGGAACTAGCTCACCTACACTAATAAACCCAAATATTTTCTCGCCTAATGGCCCACCAAGCGAAACTTCATCACGCAATAATTGACCCATCGATAGCGCTGGTATTTTCAATTTCTGACTCAAACGTGTAGCCTGAGTCCCCTTACCCGATCCCTGTGGCCCTAAAATCAAAATTTTATTTATCGGCATAAAGTTTTTTTAAAATATCACGACGATTGCTAGAAGTGATTAATTCCTGTTTTTCTAATTCTTTAAGTAACTTTTCAGCACACTTTTCGTTGACTACGTCACATTCACGTTGCTTAATCATCAAAGCCCTAAGAATCAATTCTTCCTGTTCTTTATCTAAATAGCTAACACTATGGAGAACCTTTTTAAGATCATGTTCATCAAATTCGCAGGCTTCTTCAGTCATATTGATAATTAGTTAAGACTAATCGAGTATAGCCCGATGGCCCCTAAAAGCAAAGAGCGGGTTTTACCCCGCTCCCGACCTGATAAACTGTTCCAAAAAATCCAGATGCTAGGAACGGATGGCTGGCAAGGAGGCGTACTAAACCGTACGGCGACGATGTCAGACAGGATCCGAGACAACGCAGATGGACTTTTTGAGCAGTTTATACTGCGTCGTATTCTCGCATTGAAACCTGAGACTCTACCTGTTTAATCATATCGACGATAACTGAGACGACGATGATCACAGATGATCCACCAACCACGAGGTTTGGGCTACCTGTTAAGGCTTGAACGATGACTGGTAAGATAGCGATTGTTGAGAGGAAAATAGCTCCAACCAACAAAATGCGATTCTTAACCCAATCAAGATACTTAGATGTTGGTTCACCTGGTCGAATTCCCGGAATAAATCCACCTTGCTTTTGTAAATTCTCCGCAATCTGTTCTGGACGAAAAATCACGCTGGCATAGAAGAATGTAAAGACGAAAACCAGCGAGAAATAGAATAAACCGTAGAAAAGCTGGTCAGCAAATAATTTGGTGATAAAATCTGCTGCCGTCTGCAACCAAGCCGTTCGAGCCTCTGCAAAAAGCTGGGCCAACAATGGTGGGAAAACCACAATCGACAAAGCGAACATAATTGGAATCATTCCACCCATCGAAACACGAAGTGGTAAATGTGAGGCTACCTTAGAACTAGCGCCACCGCGACCACCACCACGAGCATATTGCACCGGAATGTTACGCTGAGCCTCCTGAACCATCACTACGGCCGCAATGGTCACCAAAGTTAAGACAGCGAACAGAATTACGTTGAACAGATCAGCCGAAGTGTAAGTCGCGATCGTTTGCGAAAGGAAGGCCGGCAAACCAGCGATGATACCAGCGAAAATGATAATCGAAGTACCGTTACCAACCTGTTTCTCACTAATCAACTCACCCAACCACATCAAGAAGATGGTACCAGCAGCCATGGAGATTAAGGCTGTCCACAAGGTTAAGCCAGTTAGATCAAACGATGACCCAAAGCTTCCAGACTGGTTCAACAAGCGAATCAAGCTGTAACCCTGCAACAAAGCCAATGGAAAAGTTGCGTAACGAGTGTAGGAATTGAGTTTTTGTCGGCCCTGCTCTTCTTTTTGCATCTCTTCCACGCTAGGGAAAATCATTCCCAAAAGCTGAGTGATGATCGAAGCCGTAATGTAAGGTCCAAGACCCATTGCTAAGATAGAAAAGTTTGCCAAGGTTCCACCAGAAAAAAGATTGAGCAATCCAAGGAATTGATTACCTTCCAAGAATCCGGCAAGACTCGTGCTATCAACTCCAGGCAATGTGATATGTGCGCCAACTCGGAAAATAGTCAAACAAAGAAGCACAAACAAAATGCTCTGGCGAAGTTCTTTGGTTTTGAAAAGACGCGAGAGTATTTGCATAGTTTTTCTTACTCTACTTTACCACCTGCTTTGATAATTTTTTCTGAAACGGAAGCAGAAACTTTACAATTTTTAATGGTCAAAGCCACAGCCATTTCACCACGACCCAGGATCTTTACACCGTTATCCTTAGAATCGATAACCCCCTTCTTCAAGAGAGTTTCTGGGGAAACAATTTCGCCGGCGATGAAAATGTCAGCTAAATCATCAATATTAACGACAGCCGGCTTTTTGGCGAGTGACTTGAAACCACGCAACTTTGGTGTCTGTAGCATCAAATGACGCAAACCAACGCGCAAAGTGCCGTGTGAACCAGCGCGGGAAGTTTGACCCTTTTGACCACGACCAGCAGTCGTACCCTTAGAACCCAAACCTCGGCCGACGCGCTTTTTACCGCGAGTCGAGCCATGGGCGCGCTTAATGTTGGAAAGCGAGAGAGCCATATTACTTGGTCTTTAATTTGGCGAGCGCCGAAAAAGTGGCGCGAGCATTGTTGATCTTATTTTTTGAACCGAGAACCTTGGAGACGGCGTTAGGAACACCGGCCAACTCCAGCACCATACGAGTTGGACCACCGGACTTCAAACCGACACCTTTTGGCGCTGGTTTAATGAGCACAACCGCAGCGCCCTCTTTACCCTCAACAACGTGTGGAATGGTTTCGTTAACCAAGGTCACAGTCATCAAGTGCTTTTTGGCCTGACGGAAAGCTTTTTCGACAGACATAGCAACGTCAGCACCCTTAGCAATACCAATACCGACTCGACCCTTACGGTCACCAATGATCAAACAAACGCGGAAGCGCATGCGCTTACCACCTTTGGTGACACGAGTTACGCGGGAAAGTTCGAGAATCTTTTGCTCAAACTCACGAACTTCACGTTCACGGTTATCACGACGACCACGGCCTCGAGCCGCGCCACCACGATCACTTCCACCAGTTGAACCTGGTCGTTTAACAGTTGTATTTGGTTTCTCAATGGTCATATATTCTAGAATTCCAAGCCGGCAGCGCGAGCTGCTTCGGCAATCGCCTTAACTCGGCCATGAAAACGGTAACCGCCACGATCAAACACTATAGTTGTGATTCCAGCTGTTTTGGCCTTCTGTGCCAACTCATCACCAACCTTAGTAGCGATTTCAACCGGTTTTAAACCCTTAGTTTCCATCTTCATATCGGAAGCGGAACATAAAGTTCGACCAGTTTCGTCGTTAATCACCTGAGCGCCGATGTGTTTTAGTGAGCGAAAAACACTCAAACGTGGTCGAGCAGAAGTACCACGAACACGAGTTCGAGTACGATGCGCACGACGCGCTAGATTATTTCGCTTTTGTAAAATCGAGGATTTCATAGCTTAAACTTATTCGGACTTGGCTTGCTTACCAAGCTTACGGCGAACAATTTCACCGACGTATTTAAAACCTTTACCTTTATATGGTTCTGGCTTTTTTAGCGAACGAATTTCGGCCGCTATCTGACCAACCAACTGACGATCAAAACCTTCAAGTGTCAAAACGTTATCCTTAATAGAAGCTTTGATTGTTTCTGGCAGAGCCACCTTAACCTCATGAGAGAATCCCAGAGCTAAGTTAAGCGCTGAACCAGCAACGTTCATTTTATAACCGACACCATTAAGTTCGAGCGACTTGGTCCAACCAATAGTCACACCACCAACCATGTTAGCTAGGTTAGCACGTACTGTACCCCAGATAGCCTTTTGTAAATTTTCATCTTTTACATGAACTTCTAAAGCTTCAGAGCCATTTTCCATAACTACCTTAGCAACCGTTACATCTGCGGGCAAATTAAACGAAAGCTCACCCTTTGGGCCTTTGACATCAATCGTCGTGCCGGTGATTGTCACCGTAACGCCTGACGGGATAATTAATGGTTTTTTTCCAATACGCGACATATATTTCTAGTAAATCTCGCAAATTATTTCTCCGCCGAGGCGACGCTTTCGGGCTTCGGAGTTGGTCATCAAACCATTAGGGGTTGAAACAACGGCTAAGCCGAAACCTGAACGCACGACCTTCAGCTCATCAGCCTTAACATAAAGGCGTTGACCTGGCTTGGAAATGCGCTTGATTGCGGTAATCGCCGGCGTTTTATCTTCAGCGTACTTCAGCTTGAACTTGAGGAGCTTTTTAGTTCCATCTTCGCGTTCTTCAACGCCACTGATAAAGCCCTCGGCTTCTAAAAGTCGAGCGATACCTAGTTTCATCTTTGAGGACGGCAATTCGACGCTCGCTTTATGAACTAGCGAGGCGTTACGAATGCGCGACAACATGTCGGATATTGGATCGGTCATCATATGGTTACCAACTTGCTTTCTTGATACCCGGAATTTCTCCACGATTGGCGAGCTCGCGGAAACAGATACGGCAAAGTCCGAAAGCGCGCATAAAGGCACGCCCACGACCGCAACGCCAACAACGGTTGACGTGTCTAGTCATGAACTTTGGTTTCTTACGGGTTTTAGCAATTTGGTTAGTCGTCGCCATAATTATTACTATTCGTTTTCATCTGTCTTAAATGGGAAACCTAGTGCCTTGAAAAGGGCCAGTCCCTCATCATATGACTTGGCCGTGGAGGTAATGGATACCTGCACGCCGTGTATTGACTCGATTTCCTTAGTACCTACTTCTGGGAAGGCAGTATGCTCACGGAATCCGTAATGAAAGTTGCCAGTGTTATCAATTGCGTTCTTTGGAATGCCTCGGAAGTCACGCACACGTGGAAAAGCCACATGAACCAACTTTTCGACGAAGTTCCACATCTGCTCGCCACGCAATGTCACCATCGCACCGACGACCATGTTTTCACGCACTTTGAAGCCGGCAATTGATTTGCGAGCTAGTGTCTTAACCGGAGCCTGACCACTAACTCGTCGTAATGTATCAACGATCACGTCCATGAACTTTGGATCTTTCTTAGCAGACAGACCAACGTTCAAAGTCACTTTCGTGATTTTTGGCACCTCGAAGATATTCTCACGACCAAGCTTGGTCTTGAGCTCTGGGAGGATAGTTTTTTGATAATGTTGTTTAAGCGTACTCATATGATTTACTCAACGTCAGAGACACCTTTTTTGGTGCGCACAGTGCGAACTTTATTTCGCTTACCATCGGTCTCGATAAATTTATAACCAACGCGACCAGCGCCATCTTTGCCGATTAAGGCAACATTGGACATAGCGATCGGAGCTGTAAATTCAATCTTCTGACCAGGGTTATTGCCGCGCTTTTTCAAGTGCTTAACGGCTTTATTAGCAGCTTCCACAACAATCTTCTCGAGTTTTGGAAAAACCTGAAGAACCTTGCCGGTTTTTCCCGCGTCCTTTCCGATTTTGATAAATACCATGTCTCCAGTTTTGATCTTCATACAATCAGGTTAGAGCACTTCCGGTGCTAAAGAGACAATCTTAGAATACCCTAGGTTACGTAATTCTCTGGCCACTGGTCCGAAAATACGAGTTCCCTTTGGTTCTTTATTTTTACGATCAATGATTACGCCAGCGTTTTCGTCAAAACGAATATAGCTACCATCTGGACGACGAGTCTCCTTACGAGTTCGCACCAAGACGACATGCACCACGTCACTCTTCTTAACACCTGCGTGTGGGGTGGCTACTTTAACCACGGCGGTCACCACGTCACCCAATCTGGCGTAACGCTTTTGAAAACCTCCGTGTACCCGAATTACCTGCAAGAGCTTAGCTCCTGAGTTATCGGCCACTTTCATCATTGATCGGTGTTGAAGCATAGAATTACTTTAACTTGGAAATGACGCGCCATCGCTTTGATTTCGACAATGGTCGAGTCTCTTCGATGGTCACTTCGTCACCAGTATGGTAGGCGTTGGTTTCGTCGTGCGCCTTATAAGTTTGGCTAACAGTATAGCGCTTCTTATATTTGGAATGCATGACGGTGCGGTCAACTCTAACAACCACCGTCTTGATCATTTTATCTGAGACCACGGTGCCAATTAGGCGACGCTTTGATTGTATTTTGACTTCCGTCATACGTTATTAATTTGAATCTTTTTGGTTCAAGCGAGTTTCGATTCGGGCAATCTCTCGGCGTACCTTTTTATGAGCGCTCAGATCCTTTTGCTGATGGATCGAAAGCTTCAACCGGAGATCATGCCACTTTGCACGAGCTTGTGCAAGCATTTCACGCAGTGGAGCCTCTTTGATATCGAGAAGTTCTTTAAATTCCATACTAGATGCGGATTATGAACTTGGCTTTAAGTGGTAATTTGTAAGAAGCCAAGCGCATTGCTTCTCTGGCATCAGCTTCTGAAATACCGTCCATTTCAAAGAGTACAGTGCCGACACGGACTGGAACCATATAATATTCCACACCGCCCTTACCCTTACCCATTGGTGACTCAGCACCGTGACCAGTAACTGGATGATCTGGAAAAATTCGGATCCAGATTTTACCGCCACGCTTAGCGTAACGAGTCATGGCACGACGAGCAGCCTCAATTTGACGGGCTGTTACCCAAGATTCAGTCATCGCTTTAAGGCCATAAGAGCCAAAAGCTAGGTCTGTTTTGGATGAAGCAACACGATCGCCATGAGTACGGCGTTTGTGCCACTTTCGGTATTTCATTTTCTTAGGGAGAAGCATATAGGTATGTAATGCGATCGATTATTATGCTCTGCCGTTTCCACGACGTTCTGGACGAGCGTCACGAGATTTAGCGGTAGCGATTTGAGTTTCAGAAATGCCTTCGAAAACATCACCACGATAAATCCATACTTTGATACCAATGGCACCATAGATCGTTCGCGCAGTCACATTAGCGAAATCAATATCGGCACGTAAGTTGTGCAAAGGAATCGAACCATGGGAAATCATTTCACGACGAGCAATTTCGGCACCGTTCAAACGACCACCCATCACGAGTTTCACACCTTTTGCACCACTCTTGGTGACACGCTCAACAGCCATTTTCATAGAACGACGGAAAGGCATACGCTTTTCAGTCTCCATGGCAATTTGTTCACCAACCAATTTTGCAGAAAGTCCTGGTCGGGCCACCTCCTGAATGTTCAAATTAAGTGCCACGCGCTGACCACGGAAAAACTCTTTCTTAATTTTCTTTTTAAGCTCTTCGATTCCAGCTCCAGCGCGACCGATGATAAAACCTGGCTTAGCGGCCAAGACATTAATCGTGATCGCCTCTTTACTGTTACGATCCATGGAAACTTTATCGATTCCGGCATCCTTGGCCGTTTCCATAATAAATTTACGCAAACGAACATCGTCACGCAAATAAGAAATATAATTCCGGCGGTTAGCGAACCACTTGGAGTCCCAGCGATAGATCGTTGAGAGACGGAATACTTTTGGATGGACTTTTGTACCCATATTAGGCTAGTTTCTTGGCGGACTTCACTTTTTTAACTGGTGTTTTTGGAGCATCTTCAATTGGACCAACCGCGATCGTGATATGCGACATACGCTTGCGGATCGGCGCGGCCGTTCCACGAGCTCTGGCACGATGACGGTGGAGTTTTGGACCTTCATCAGAAAAGGCTTGATTGACAAAGAAGTTAGTAACATCTTGACCAAAGTTATGACGTGCATTGGCCAAAGCTGAATCCAACACCTTAAGCACCACACCAGCAGCTTCCTTTTTAGAGAAAGCTAACTGTTGTCGAGCAACCTCAACTGGGAGCGAGCGGATTAAGCTCACTACAAGTCGCGTTTTCTGCGGCGAAATGCGCACGAATTTAGCTGTGGCTTTGACGTTCATAAAGCAGTCTTAGATTACTTCTTTCCAGCAGCTGGTTTAGCGGCGGCGGCTGGAGTTGCGGCTGGAGCGGCAGATTCGATCTTACCACCATGGCGGACGAACTTACGCGTTAGCGAAAATTCACCCAACTTGTGGCCGACCATGTTTTCCGTCACACGCACGTTGATAAAGTCCTTACCATTATGAACTGCGATGGTAAAACCGATCATCGCAGGCACGATCGAAGAACGACGTGACCAGGTCTTAATTATTTTTTTATCACCCGGCTTCAAGTTGGACACTTTTTCTTTCAAGTGTTCATCGATGAATGGGCCTTTTTTGAGACTTCGTGTCATAAGAGATTAGTTGGAAACCTGTACGCGGCGACGTGCCACGATGAATTTATCGGAAGGTTTCGAGCGACGTGTCTTAACACCCAACGCTTTCTTACCAGTTGGAGTCTTTGGAGCCTTCAAACCAATAGAGTTTCGAGCTTCACCTCCACCGTGTGGGTGATCGACTGGGTTCATCGCCTTACCACGAACGGTTGGGCGAATGCCACGGTGACGCATACGGCCGGCCTTTCCCCAACGGACTAAGCGCCAATCTGGGTTAGAGACAGAACCAATAGTCGCCATGCAACCACCGAGCACACGACGCATTTCGCCAGATGGCAAACGCAGTGTTGCCCAATCACCTTCCAAGGCCAGCAAGGTTGCTGTAGCGCCAGCGCCACGGGCCATCTTTCCACCCTGACCTGGTTCGAGTTCAATGTTGTAAACAGACATGCCGACTGGAATTTTGTTCAGTGGAAAACGGTTACCAGATTCTGGTTCACCTTTTTCCTTGGAAGCTACGACCACGGTACCAACTTTCATGGTCGCAGATGCCAACACATAGCGCTTTTCGCCATCATGGAAAGCGAGCAAGGCTAATCGAGCACCACGGTTTGGATCGTATTCAATCGTCTGAACGGTTGCTGGGACATCAAACTTATCGCCGGCAAAATCAACCATGCGAATAAAACGACGAGAGCCACCGCCACGATGACGAACCGTGATCTTTCCCTGCTGAGTTGAACGTCCAGACTGTTGTTTTTTAGCTTTAAGCAAAGCCTTGTTTGGCTTCATGGTCGTGACGTCATCAAAAGTTTGCACCGATGAATGGCGCTGACCACTAGTTGTTGGTTTGTAAATACGAATACCCATATTTAGACTCCTTCAAACACATCAATACGTGTGCCTTTTGGCAACGTGACGATGGCTTTTTTAACATCAGAACGCTGACCAACTGAACGTCCAAAGCGCACAGCCTTACCACGAGTATTCATGATGTTTATTTT
>CAYPRR010000009.1:0-12195 GCA_964413245.1 uncultured Gammaproteobacteria bacterium | reverse complement strand
GAAAGTCCAGAACGTTCAAGACTCGCTGATATTTTCCGTGTTGAACTATTTCGATCGGCTGCAAAATATAATATCAACCTAATCACGACTTCCGGCGGCGCCGGAAAAAGCTATAACGATTTTTTTCAAAGAATCATAAAGGCTGTAACAAATGAAGGCGGGAAAGTCATCTTTGTACGATTGACCGCGCCAACAGAAACTTTGTTTAACAGAGTACAAAATGACTCACGGGCAGCACATCAAAAAATGATGACTGGAGAATGGCTCCAAAAAATGTTTGATGAAAAACCTGACGTCTTTGCACGTGCTCTTATTCCACCGCATCTTGAAATCGATACATCAGTTCATAGTGCTGAAGAATCAGCTCAGATGATCATCGACTATTATCACCTGTAAAAAATCGATGAGATCATTGCTTCATTAAATGGCCGATCGACCTTTTAATGAAGCAAATATCCACTATCATTACACAAATATAGAAACATAAAAATGAGGCGCTCCGGAGTTCCGGGCGCCCTTTGCTGTCAGTGTGACCGAGGAGACTTCGAATGGATAAAGAACGGCACGCGTTACTTCGGTTCCTGCGTCGAACACAGGAGCACAGCTCCAAACACATTCCTGCCACTACAATGCGACCGCATCGCCTGAACGCCATCAGGAAGCTGGCTCCAATTACACGAACAGGCTAGAACGATAGCTCGTCCACCGGAGCGCTCGACAAACTCTACCGTCTGCTTCACCTTCTCAGACCCACCACCCTGAAGATAAACCAGGGCCAGAACCTTATCCAGAGGAATGTCCTGATGCCTCTCCGTATTGGTCCACCACGAGTCATTTGGATACCATTCCACTACAACAGCGCGACTTGACCTTGAGTAGTCACGCCAGGAAATATCACAGGCACGATTGGGGTCTACCAACACGATGCACGTGTCGTCTTTAATCAAGGCCAATAGTTGAAGAAGAGTCATTTTGTCCTGTTATTTTTGAGTATCAACTCAGGCATAACTGCCCACGGGTAATCGTCGTAATGATTCACGACCGAACACCATACCACAGCTTTAAATGTTTGTCAACAATAATTGACGACAATTAAAATTCAGTGTATTCTGGCGATATATGGAGATTATAAAAAATCTAAAAGAACTCGGTCTATCTAAAAACTCGGCTGAGATTTATATCGCTTTGCTAAAACAAGGTGAAAGCCAAGCTGGACCGCTGGTTTCGGAAACCAAACTACATCGCGTTTTAGTTTATAATGCGTTAGAAGAATTGATTGAGCGCGGATTAGTAGCCGTGAATCGACGAAAAAATATCAAAATTTTCCGCGCCTTAAACCCGTCAATTCTTCAACAACAAGCCGACCGTATCAGCAACGAAACCAAACAAATCGTAGCGCAATTAAAAGCATTACAATCAGCTGATAAAAATACCGTTGATGTTCGTACACTAATTGGTGCCGAAGGTTTCAAGACTAATCTAAAAGATGTCATTCAATCAGCAGCCAAACAAAAAGACCGCACCATGCGAATTATTGGTGGTGCCAAAGATTCAGATTTTTATCGAGTGGTGGGGGATTGGTATCCAGATTACCTTGAGTCCTTAGCGCAAAATAAAATAAAAAAACTATTACTGGCACCGACTAGTTACTCAAATATTTTCAAAAAGAAATTTACTGCTGAAGAGAGAACGGAGCTTCGCACTCTACCAAAAGGACTTTCTTCACCAACTTACACTCGCATCACCAATGAGCTGGTCGCCATTGAAATCTACGAACCGGAAATTGTTGTTATCCAGATTCGCAATGCCTCCATTGCCAAAGCCTACCAGGAATCATTCGATCTGCTATGGCGATCGGTCAAATAAAAAAACTTCCGGTTGACCCGGAAGCTTTTTTTTTACAATTACTTTTTCAAAGCGTTGATCTTAGCCATAGTGCGAGATTTAACTCGGGACACCGTATTGGCTTTCATCACATGCTTGGTGATCGCTTTATCGAGCTTCTGATCCAAGGTCTTCATCAAGTCCTTAGCTTCCTCGATTTTCTTGGCAGTTACCAATTTGCGCATTTTTGTGAGCAATTGATCTAGTTCGTCACGTACCTTTTTGTTGCGGGTAGCGTGAACAATGCTTTGACGGAGGGCTTTTTCTGCTTGTTTAAGATTAGGCATAATAATTGGCTAGAATATATAAGAAATGACCTGGTTCGTCAAGCCGATGGCGCCACGAACTCAGTTACCAGACGATCAACAGCCAACCCCTGATCCATGCCTAGTTTCAGCTTAGCATCAAACTCAAAGCACAAATCGTGTAATTTCTTAAGGAATTCGAAAGAAAAGCTCTTTGCTTGGGCCAATGTTTTCTGCGCTACAAATGGATGAACCCCCAATTCTTGAGCCATCACTGCCGAACTAGCGGTGGGGTTCCTGTCAATCACGTCACGAGCCGCTAGTAATAACCGAACTTGCCGAGCAATCATCGAAAACAGATACATATCCTCTGCACCAGCCAAACGTTCATCAGCCAACATTCGCATAGCACGAGCCCGATCCCGTCCAGCCACAGCATCGATAAAGGCAAAGATTTGATCATCAATATTAGCTCTAACTAACTCGTTAACCATCTCTTCGGTCACGGCCGAGGTCTGTGACCGAGCCACTAATTTCTGAAATTCCCCAGACAATTGCCACAAATCATCACCGACCATAGCCACAACCTTCGTCAATAAACCAGGTGCAATATTAAGTTTGATTGTTTTTGTATAATCACTGGCCCACTTTCCGAGTTCAAAATCAGCCAATGGGGAATGAATATAAGTATGAACGTCTTTCCCATCTGCTAATTTTTTAAAAATTTCATTCTTTTCAATCGACTTTTGACCTTCTTTATCCCATAAAATGACAATCGTCGATTCCGGAACCGCACCAAAAACGTTAATCCATGGCGTTGCATCGGCCTTTTTAAGCCCAGACAGTAAATTTTTCACAATTACCATCCGCTTAGTCCCCAAAAACGGTGGGGAAGTCACCGCTTGTGAAACCTCACCTAAATCAGTTCTGCCGGTGCTTAGCACCGGAAATTCAGCCAAATTTAAACCCGATGGGTCAAACTTAGCCTTAAACTGGATTCTCATCGCTTCAACTTTGGCAGTTGAAGAATAGGAATCATCTCCATATACAAAAATAAGCATGACCGCAGTTTACCAGTTTTTGTTTAATCGATCATGTCCGTCATCCAGTTCGCGTTCCCGTCGAAAAGATTGTCGCGAATGAAATCTTTAACATCATTGTAGCCCTCCAACCTCTCACCATCAAACCAAACGCGTGATTTTGCCTCATGATGTTTTCCACGTCGCAACAAGCCAACAACGTCACGAACAACATTCAAACCACGACCATTATTTTTATCTGCCTGTAATTTATCAAGTTGATCTGCAATCCGATTAAATTTTTCTTGTTCAGGATTAGACTCAGAATTTATTTCACATGGCATATCATTTATAACTTTTTCATTTCTCCCCAATTGATTCCAACTTCGACATTGACCACCAATGGCACTTCCCAAGTATAAACGTTTTGCATAATTTTTAGAAGCTGAGGCGCGATAATGTCAACATCTTTTTCAGCGATCTCAAAAACTAGTTCATCATGCACCTGCAACAACATCTTAACATCAAAATTATTTTCACGAATCCAACGATCAACATCGATCATCGCCATCTTTAAAAGATCAGCTTGTGTTCCTTGCACCGGCATATTCACTGCCATACGTTCGGCCGATGCAACTAACATTTGGACGCCCGATTGAATATCCGGTAAATAACGTCGGCGACCAAAAATTGTTTCTACATAACCTTCTTCATGTGCCTTTGATTTCATTCGCTCGATAAAATCTACGATACCTGGGTGAGCGGCGAAATATTTATCGATAAATAACTTCGCCTCTTCCGGACTAAAACCAGTTGAACGCGCCATTTTTCGCACACCCATACCGTAAAGCACACCAAAGTTAATCGCCTTAGCAGCACTACGCTCATGTTCGGTAACTTCCTCTTCGATCTTACCAAGAATTTCCGCTGCTGTGCGACGGTGAATATCGGCGCCATCATTAAAAGCCTTAATCAAACTTTGATCTTTCGCCATCACCGCTGCGAGACGCAACTCGAACTGAGAATAATCAGCGGCAACTAAAATTTTTCCTTTTGGTGCTACAAATGCCTTACGAATTTCATTTCCCAAATCAGTCTTTACTGGAATATTTTGCAAATTTGGATCGGTTGAAGATAATCTTCCAGTAGCCGCGATAGTTTGCTTGTAGGTGGTATGAATTCTTCCGTCATCGGCAATCAATTTTGGCAAAGCTTCCACGTAAGTAGACTGTAGTTTAGCAATTTCGCGATACTCACTGATCACCGGAATAATTTCATGCATCTCCCAAAGTTTTTCCAACTCAGGCGCACCAGTTGATAATCCAGTTTTCGTTTTCTTAATTCCCTTGACTGGTAATTTTAATTCATCAAATAAAATGACTGAAAGCTGTGACGGGGAATTAACATTAAATTCGTGACCAGCCAAACGATATATAGTCTTAGTTAATTTTTCAATCACCACGGCAAATTTCTCTTGCAATAAACTCAATTTTTCACGATCAACCTCAATACCATAACTTTCCATTGAAAAAAGAATTGGAATCAATGGCATTTCAATTTCTGAGGAAAGTTTCGACATTCCTTCTTTGACCAAACCACGTTCCAAAGCCTGGTGTAATTTAATGATAATCGCCAGTTTATCGCTTGCTGACTCTGGAATATTAAGTCTTAAATATTCAAAAGCAATCGTCTGCAAATCAAATTCTCTGGTACCTGGCGACAATAAATACGCAGCCACCGACGTATCGAAGAATGATTTCGTTTGTAGCTGGGAGCTTGTAGGTAGGATCAAATGCAACATCGCCTTCAAGTCATGACCAACCAGTAACTTTGCTGACGAAATAACCTTAGCTACTTTTTCTAGTTCTTTTTTTGTTGGCTGTTCAATTACCGCTGTCTGCTGACCATCGGAAATGGCGATTCCTCGAATCGATTCACCAAAAAGATCCTGCTGACCAAGATCGATATAAATATATCGAGTGTCGCCATTCAGTTCATCAACCAAAACAAATTTTGTCGATATTCCGGACAACTTTTTTATTATCTTTCTCTCCTCCCCTGGCCCCTCCATAACCAGAGGGGCATCAATGACTTCATATCGACGCAACAAAGTCCTAAAACCTAAATCACGAAAAGTTGCGCGTAACTTCTCAGCTTCTGGCGTCTGAAAAGCCGCAGATTCTAAAGTGAAATTATCCAAATCTACGTCTAAGACCAAAGTCACTAAACGCTTAGTCTGCTTGATCAAATCTTCCTGTCCTTTTAACTTCTTTGCATATTTGGACAACACATCACCAACTTTGGCCGCTTCTAAAATTCCCTCAACCGATCCAAATTCCTTAATCAAAGTAATTGCACCCTTCTCACCAATACCGGCCACACCCTTAATATTATCCGATGGATCGCCGGCTAAAGTCTTTAAATCAATAATTTGTTTTGGTTCTAAACCATAACGATCAATCACCGCTTTTACATCATAGGTTTTTGTTTCTGATAAGCCCTTAATGAAGGACACCACACTGATGTGATCGTCGATCAATTGAAAAGTATCTTTATCACCGGTTACAATCTTAACCTGCAAATCTTTTTCGCCGAATTTTTTCGCCAGCGTCGCAATAATATCATCAGCCTCAAAACCTTTAGCACTCAAAGAGGGGATGCCGTAGACCGTAAGAATATCTTGAATAATTGGAATCTGATCGTAAAGCTCTTGCTCTTTTTTTTCGCGTTGGGCCTTGTATTCTTTATACTCATCGTGCCGAAAAGTGGCACCAGGCAAATCCCAAGCCACTGCCATGTAGTCCGGCTTCAAATCTAAGCGCATCTTTTCTAGAACATTAGTAAAACCATAAGCCGCATTAACCACCCGACCGTCTGGTGCAGTTAAAGGAGGAATCGCGTGCCAAGCACGGTGTAAAAGGGCGTTGCCGTCGAGTATCAAAAAAGTCTTCATAGTGAAGACATTGTACGGTTCCAGACAGAATAAAAAAAGCCCCACCATACAGAGGACAACCGAAGGCCATGCAAGGAGCCCAGCTGAATTCTATATGATGGGAGAAAGGCGCCCGGGGTACTTACTGCTAGGCAAGGAGACACTAGGTCTATGCCTGCAGGACTTATCGACATTCTCCACAAGGGAGGCGCTTCCACCCGGGCGTGGGAGCCAGCGTCATCGATGGTGGTTTTCAGCTCAGCTAGTACAGCACAGCTCCATCTCGACCGGTTCCCAATTCTAAAGGACGTAGCAGAAATATGCCTGAAACCAAGCAATAAGTCAACCCGCCCTTGATTAATTAGATAAAATCAGATATTCTCTCCTCGCCTGAACATTTGGCCTCGGTAGCTCAGTTGGATAGAGCAGGGGACTTCTAAGCCCAAGGTCAGTGGTTCGATTCCACTCCGAGGCACCAGCAAATTTTAGAGAAGCGAATAGCGAGCGTATAAATTTTAGGCTAATACTAGGAGACGAAGGAGCACTGACGATCCGTACTGACCAAGTACGGGGAGGAAGGGCGGACTGAGACGACAACGTAGCAGTCAAAATTTATAGCGAGCATCACTATGGTGCCTATAGCATAATGGTTAGTGCGCTGGGTTGTGGTCCCAGTTATGAGGGTTCGATTCCCTCTAGGCACCCCAAAAATAAACTACCCTTTTTCGGGTAGTTTATTTTATTTCTCACCTTTGCCGTGGAACTGTTTATGAATGTTTTTAAGTTGGCGATCAGTGACGTGAGTATAAACTTGAGTGGTAGTAATTGATTCGTGACCGAGCATTGATTGCACAGAACGGATATCGGCGCCGTTACGAAGAAGATCAGTCGCAAAGGTGTGACGCAAAGTATGTGGCGTCACCTTTTTTGTAATACCAGCCACGCGGGCACAGCGTTCAATGATTCGCTCAATCGATCGGGCCGATAATGGCATTGTTCCACGACCGTTCTTTGCACGATCATGACTCACAAAAATATAAGGCGACGTATCAATGCGTGCGTCTAAATAAGCCCCGATCGATTTCTTAGCTTCGTCAGACGTAAAAACTACGCGATGCTTACTGCCCTTTCCTTTGACCGTAAACTCATCGCGTTTCAAGTTTACATTTTCGATTTTCAAACTCGCCATCTCTGAAACACGCAAACCAGTTGAAAATAATAATTCCATCACTGCTCGATCACGTAAAGCTATCAGACCTTTTTCTTTTTGCGTAGCTAAAATTAATCGTACTAATTCTTCCGGCTCCAAAAATTCTACTTGTCGTGTACCAACTTTAGCTAGTTCAATTTTATCTGGATTCAAAGACAGAACATCACGCTTGGCCAAATATTTCAAAAATGCACGTAAAGCAATCAAGTGATAATTTTGTGTGCTCTTTTTTAACGACGGCTCATCTCGACCCAACAACTCACGATTTAAATATAATCGATAATTTCTAATCAACTCACCGTCAATCTTTTTTGGGTCTGGGTTTTTGGCCCACTTAGCAAATCGTAATAAATAAAAATGATAGTTACGAATAGTTCGTGGCGACCGACCACGTTCGATTTCTAAATATTCCAAAAATTCCTTGATGTACTTCTCGAGTGGGGTTCCCATGTGTCGGTATTATACGACACTCGGGCCAGGTTCAGAACCCCCTCCACCAAATATAAAACCTATTCGGCTATCAATAGCGCACCCGCACTTCGCTCCTGCAGGAGCTTCGTGGGGTTATTTGCCGAGTACGGCAAATAAAAAAAAAGAACGGGGCGACCAGACTTTCGAGATAACGCTTTCGCGCTCTCTACTCATCTGATCGCCCCACGCGGGACGCTACTCTTCGGCGTTGCGCTGTTCCACCCTGGTGGCATGCCCCTTGCGAGGTCGACGCCACGGGCGGTTCGGCGGAACAATCTCGGCGACCTTCATCACCTCGACCCGGTTACGCACCGGCACGACCGTCGGAGGCTCCACGGCGCCGACTTCGACCATCGCGTGGACGTCGAGATGCGGATCACGCCGACGCTGACGACAGGGCCGAGCCGAGGCCGAACCAACGAGCGTTCGGTTGTCCTCGAGCACACAGTCCTCTTCGCGCATCCCGACCACGCGGAGCTCGTCGACGAACGACTCCCGCTGTTGGTGGTAGCGGGTCGCACAGCACTTGCTGCACGGGCAGTCCTCGCGGTGAGGCTCTTCGTGGAAGTCTTCCCAGCCCTTGGCCTGGCAGGTACTGCAGTCGCAGTCGTGCTCGTGGGTCAGCAACGCCGTGGCTTCCTGAGCCGCGACGGAAAGATCGGTTGAAAGAACGGGCGTCTGGTCACTCACCAGACTCGAGGCAGACGGGCTCTGCGGGCCTTGGGGCTTGGACATTGCAAAATCAAGATACTGCAAAAAGCCATAACTGTCAAGACAAAGGCTACAAGATGTAAACCGCTGGATTTCATAAAATGCTAAAATATAGCCTATTTACAGCATTTTTAATGATACTGTCTTGACAAAGTTGTCAAAATATGCTAGACTGTTAAGTCATGAAAACAATCGAGATAGCGATCCCCGCTAGTCTCTAGTGACACCACCCCCACAACGGAATACAGATGAACCGCACCCCCCGCACCGCCTCCGAGCTCCGTACACAGGCGAACGGCCTACGCCGTGTCGCCAACCGGCTCGGCACCACCCTGCTCGCCCCGTTCCTCCGGGCCGACCTCGTGTTCAACCACGAGATAGCCACGCCGGAGCAGCGCGACCAGGCCTGGGCCTTCCGGACCGAGATGGTCACGCAGATCCGCGCCGCCGAGAACTGCACGCCCATCGAGCTCCGCAAGGGGATCGAGGGGCTGCGGACCAAGGCCGACCGGCTCGACTCCCAGGCGAGTGAGCTCGAGTCGACGACGCTCCTCGAGAACATCGTCGGCCGCAAGCTCGGCCCGCCCAAGGCCAAGGTCGTCCAGTACGACCGCTCCGGCCGGAAGCTCGCAGCCTGAGCCCCTGGGAAGCGTGTCTACCAAGACCTCCGCTTCCCGCCCCCTCAAATCGCATAACCAGTTTGTGTGATTCGAGAGGGTTGCTATAAGAGATGGCCCTCAACCCCACCCCTTCCGCCTTAATAAGGCACGAGGTACGACAACAGTGTTTCGATTTTAGATGTTCCCATGGCGGGGACCCAAAAAACGCCATCGGGTGTGACGAGCCTTGAATCGTCTGGTTGCAGGAACCATCAATCCTGATCGCCCAAGAGCGAGTGTTGATTGCAGCAGGGGACTACGCGCGCCCCCGACACAAACTTGGAAACCCGGTTGGCTGGCCGGACATCAATAAGCCGTCGAAATGACGGATCGAGAAACGAATCAGATAGATTTTAAATGCCCGATTCAGTAGGGTGTCGAGATAAAAGAACTGACCGACGTGGACCATTCCACGCTCGAGGCCTAGCCAAAGGCTGTGGTGCAAACCCACGATTGTTCCCACCGTGGCACGTGGAGAGTCGAGCGAGACTAAAAATTGCGAGCTATCGGAGCTTTTCCGAGATGAGCAACAGGCCTCCACGACGTGTTGGCCTAGAGGAGCGAGTTACGAAACAAATGGTCTTTATCTAGAACCGAGGCGCACTCAGGGCGCAGCTTCGGGGATAAAAAAACGGTATTATGTGGCCTCGCAAACCACTCGGCAAAGTCCGTATCCGTAAGTCCTGGCGGGGTATTGATCTCCTCGCGGCCCGTTCGGGTGCTAAACCATCCGGCGGACAACCAAGGCTCGAAACCAAAACAAATCACCTTCGTGGGCTAGTCATGTCGTGATGACACTCTAGCCTACTCCCCATAATTTCTGACTCCTAGTCGGTGATTGCGGGGAGTCTAAATCATGCGAACAGTCCGAATTCAGTTCAACAAATACTTCAGCGACGGCAGGTATTACCCGCTGACGCTGACACTCAACATGACCGTCCAGAACTCGGTGCGCCCTGGCGCCGAGCTCGACGACGGTCGGAGAGTGAAAGCTGTCAACGGCGAGTACGCCGAGCTCGACGACGGCCAGACCATGACCAGCGCCGCCGTGCTCGAGGCCATCATCCCAAACATGGAGGGCATGGAAGTGCCTGAAAATGTATGGAGTGACGGTCGGAAGCGGACCGTGGCTATCGGCCCAGACCGCGACGGACGAGTCATGTTCGATGACGGGCTGGAGACTAGCTTCTTTGGCATGTCGTTGGGCGCGAGTAACCCGTTCCCCGGACAGCGCGTCAACATCGACGAACACATGGCGCAGTTCGGAGAAGATCGTCGGCTGCGAGAAGCGGCCGGTCTGATCGCCGAGCTGTGATCGTCACGTAGTCAAAAACCCAAACCAAAAGGAAAAATTGAAACTGTGTCATTGCCGCTAGTTGAAAGCGGGATATCAAATATCAATAGGCCCGAACAGTTTGTAACTTCTGTTCGATCAGCCGACCCCACAAGGTCATTTGCAAAAGTTACAACAGATGGAAGATGGAGCGATCTCAGCGATTATCCTGATGATTCTCCGGCGGGCCCACCTGTGACTACCCTCATTCGCACTGCGAGCCTTGGCGTACTACTCCTGCCCGTACGCCGCTCCCCAAAGCATCGAAATATTTTCGGTCTTTTGGGGAGATGTGATAACCTGGCGTCTCCGATGCCAGGCTTTGCGTTATCCATTCACCTACTGGAAAAAATGACCCGGAAAGATTCCCCTCGGCCCGCGAAGCCCATTCGCGACCGTGAGCTGATGTAGCGCCGACGTCCTTGGTCACGTAGAAAACGTCCCTCGACCTATTCTGCGTGGCCCCGCTTCCACAGTCCGTGACCCAAGTCGCGAGCTACGGAAGCGTAACGGGAACTACCCGTAACGTGACCAACCCCTGGAGCACTTCATGAATACCCCCACGCTTTTTGTCTCTTTCGTGAACCGGAACCCCGAGTTTGGGGACATCCCTGGTGAGCACGACCTGGCGGTCTACGAGATCTCATCGGGCCAAAAGCTCGAGATCGGAGCCATCGTAGTCGAGCGCCCCGTGCACTCAGACCAGCTCGACTGGATGAACCAGCAGGAGAAAGTGCCCACCGGCATGCTCCTGATCGGGGAGACCATCGAGTTCGAGTCCGGCGAACGGCTGGGCTTCTTCTACACCCAGAAGCAGGGTGAGAAGATGCTCGAGCAGTACCTCAAGGAACTCCACGCCCTGGCCGCCGACCTGCTGTAGGCCAGCCAACCCGTGCGGGAGCAAGCCCAAAAAGCTTGACTCCCGCTACTTTTTTTGCTATGTTTCCTAGTCAGTTCGTCCTTTTCGCCTTTGAACCAGAGGACACGGAAGGTTACCGTGTCCTCTGGTTCCACACTTCACAGGAGTATCTCATGTCCACTGTCCTTTCTATCGTTTCCAGGAGTTCGGTCTCGGAAACCACGGCGCTCGTCGTTTCTGGTCGAGTAACACTCGAAGACTTTGGCACAGCCCTGTGCAAAATGCCAGAAGATGATGCCCGCGAGCATCTACAGGCCCTGCCAGTGACGATCCAGTCAACCGTCGTTCGGCTGGCCATCGGTGGCGGTAGCGAAGCGCCGTTGCTGTGCCTCATGAAGGCGAGAGAAGCGGCCACGGCCGTGATGCTCGACGGCGCCATGTTCGAGGTAACCAGCCTTATGACCGATGTAATGCGGGCTGACGCTAACTTCGAGATCGCCGATGTAAATGAGGAACGGCGACAAAGAGAGGTGGTGGTAATCGACGCTAACGGCAACCATCGTGTCGCCTGCGTCTACATCAACCCAGAACGCGCCTGGGTTTACTTCCAAACCGTCGCCCGTAGCACGAACCAAACGTGGCGCGAACGCGTCATGAAACGTCTCGGCATATCATTCCTGGCATTCATCTATGCCAGCGTAGAAGAAGACGAAATCGATGTCGACATTGACGACTGGGAGGATTGTCTCGCTAAATGCGACGACGATTACCGAGAGGACGCGCTGACCCTCGGAAAGCGCCGTACGTCCAAAGAGCTCGAAACAGACTTAGTAGACCGTCATGCTGCGAGCATGAAAAAAGCCTTCAAGCTT
>CAYPRR010000008.1:11984-12231 GCA_964413245.1 uncultured Gammaproteobacteria bacterium | reverse complement strand
CATTCAATTACTTCAGCGACTAATCGTGAAAAACTTTGGACAATTATCAAAGCTGCCGTTGCGGCACCTGAACGTGAGGTGCCTGAAGAACTTGATGAGGATGATGAATTTGATTTATTGGAGGAAGCGCCGTCTGCTGATGTAGAGGTGCTTGACTGATGACTAGGTCGCTTCGCTGGTATTCTTCGAAAAGTCGGCCCGGATACGACTTTTCTGCGAACACCAGCTCAGCGACTATCTAGTCATC
>CAYPRR010000008.1:9306-11974 GCA_964413245.1 uncultured Gammaproteobacteria bacterium | reverse complement strand
CCAACAAAGCGACTGAGCACTCAATTTGCTATTTTACTTTTTCTAATCTCTGGGTCGGTGATGATCATTAAGCTAATAATCGCCGAGAAACACATAAATTAATTAGCTTAATTCCAATTTCTGCAACTTCGTTTTCTGATGGCTCGGCGTCAATGATATGATCGGCAAAGTCTTTAGTTGGCATGATGAATTTTCTAGCGGCCGGTAGCATGATGTTATGTAAGTAGCCGTCTTCAACCCAAGGTTGGCGCTGTTTGCGACGAGTGATCTGACTCTCTTCCGAAAGATTAAAATATAATTTTAGATCAATTAAGTCACGGAGCTCTGGATGATGAAGCGACATAAAGCCATCAACCAAAATAATATCAGAAGAAAAAACGCATTTTTCACCAATCTGACAATTATCCATCCGTGAATAATTGGGCACAATAGCGTAGCGTCCAGCGCTCAGGTCACGTGTCGCCCGCAACAACTGATCCCACTTAAGAGCTGACGGATCGTCCCAATTGGTCCAATCACCAAGCTTGGGTACATCGCATTCATCTTTAAAAAAATCATCTAGCTTCAGGCGAGTGACTCCCTTGAAGGCGCTTTGGGCTTTTCGACAGAAAACTGATTTGCCGGCACCACTTGGTCCAGCGATGGCAATTAAAAATGGTTTCATATGGGCGACGCAATTATATCAGACACCAGATTGCTTTCGTGCAATTCTCTAGTAGAAATAGTCGATTTTTAAATCGTTTGCGAGTAATTTTAGGGATAGATCAGTTTCTGATTTAAGGATTACACCACTTTTAATACTGGTATGGCGTGCGATATTTTCCTTTTCACCATGTAAAAATACTCGTTTTCCTGGAGCCGATGAGTTTTGTAATTGTTTGCAGAAATTATCCATTCGAATTAAGAATTCTTTTTTATCTATAAAATGATCAATATTAATAACGATAAAACAATGCCCAATATCAGCATGATCTTTTCCGCCAACATCTAGACCAAAACCAGCTCCGGAAATCAACCCAGATAAAATATCAACCATCGCTGAAAGTCCATAGCCTTTATAGTCAGCCATCGGACAAATACCGCCGTTTAAACGATTTTTTAAAATATTAAGCATTTTTGATGGATCTGTGCACGAATATCCGTCACCGTCCACAGCCCAACCAGTTTCAAGCGGTTTTCCCTCGCGTTCGTAGACTTCGATTTTACCTCTCGAAATAATGCTAGTTGATAAATCCATTAACCATGGGTCAGTATTTGTGGGTACTGCTATCGCGATCGGATTAGTACCAAGTACTGCTTGATTACCGTTTGTTGGAACGACTAATGGGGAAGTATTAGTCATCGCGATTCCTATCATGTCTGGTAAAACCCTTTCAGCGTAATAGCCAGCAATACCAAAATGACTTGAATTTCGCACAGTCACCATTCCGATGCCACTATTTTTTGCTAATTCCTTTGCTTTATTAATAGCTATAATTCCGGCGACTTGACCAAAAGAATCATGAGCACTTAAAACGGCAGTCGCGCCTCTTTCTGAAATAAATTCTGGTACTGCAGAGATATTTATCTCACCGTTTTTTACTGCTTGAATATAGCGCGAAAGGCGAGCGGTTCCATGAGAAAAAATTTCTCTCATGTCAGCTTCAACTAAAACATCAGAAACAGTTTGCGCGTCTGCTTCTTGGGCTCCAACTGACATCAACGATCTGACCGCAAAATTATTAAGTTTTTTGATCGGTATTCTAACATCACTCATAAATACTAGGATTCAATTGATTTTAAAGCATTAACTAGATAACTGATTTTATCAGTAACGATTCCAGAAAAATTTATACGACCATCTGAAGGTAGGTAGATCGAAAATTCATTTTTTAATTGAAGAATTTCTTGTGGCGTGAGTTTTAACAATCCGAACATTCCACGAGTAAATTGTAGATGCGATAAGGATGGTAGTTCTGATATTAACAAATCATGACGACGATTCGTGCTTTGTCGCATATACTCGACGTCATTTTTCCAGCCGGCAAGATCCTTGGTAAATATCTGATTAAGAACCATTTGACCGAAGGCCGGAGCGCTAGAAATTGTTGAACGAACGATCTGTTTCAGATTTGATTCCACGGAATCAATATTGTCTGTTTTTACAAATAATGCACCGGTTCTATGACAATACAATGTAGCATTTTTAGAAAACGAAAGACCGACTGCGACATTATTAAGCTCTTTAAATAATAGCCTTGTAAACTGAGCGTCTTCTTCGATTCCGTCACCTAATCCAAGATAAGCAAAGTCGATAAAAACAAGAATTGGTTTAGACTTGATATCATCGATTAATAATCGAACTTGATCAAGTGAAAAATTAATTCCAGTTGGATTATGAGTTGGACCTCCATGAAGGAGTAAAATAGTAGGTTTAGTAACCGCTTGAATAGCTTCGCGATATTCCTTTATGTTAATTTTTCCATCGATCGTTAGATGCTCAATAGTCTTGTGTTCATAATTTAAGAAAATATTTTTATGATTTATCCATGTTGGTTCAGGAATTAGTATATCGTAATAACCGGATCTAGAAGCAAGAGCTGAAAATAAAGAACATGCATGAGTGCCGCCACAGGTTGCTTGCATCGCCAGCTTTTCGAAATTTTGAGTTTGACCAAATAATAATATC
>CAYPRR010000008.1:2433-9296 GCA_964413245.1 uncultured Gammaproteobacteria bacterium | reverse complement strand
AAAAAAGACGGTCACCACTTATAGACGTGTAGTTGTAATTGGTATTTTTTATTGCTGATACAGCTCGTTGAACAGAGGGCATGACGTATGGTGATCCTTCTTCAGTCACAAAAACCCCAATTCCCAGGTTCAATTTTTGAGGGTTTTTATCTTGTTGAAAAGTTTGAAATAACTGAAATAAAGGATCGGCTGGTAAAGGTTTTAGATTTTTAATCATAACCATCTTTCGTAAACAGGTTTACCTTCCTGGTAACCGGCATCTGTTTGGCTACTGATTATGGCCTTGTTATAGAATTCCTCTAATGATTTGGCTCCAGAGTAGGTGCAAGCGCTTCTCAGGCCGAAGGTAACTCGATCTAAAATATCTTCGGCGCTAGATTCACCTGGTTTTAAGAACATCTTGCTGTGGCTGATACCTTCTTGGAAAAATTCCTTTTGGGCATTTTTAAAAGCGTCTAATTCTGAATTGCGTCCAACCACAGCGCGATTACTTGCCATGCCAAAATTTTCTTTATACCAGCGACCTTGTTCGTCTTTTTGGAGATCGGCAGCGCTTTCGTATGTTCCGGCGAACCAACTACCAAAGTAAGCAGCGGTAGCACCGCCAGCTACGGCTAGTGCGACGTCACGCGGATGCTTAATGCCACCGTCAGCCCAAACCTCAGCGCCGTTTTGACGAGCCACGCGAGCAGTTTCCAAAACGGCAGTAAATTGCGGTCGGCCAACACCGGTCATCATTCGTGTTGAACACATCGCACCTGGTCCAACGCCAACTTTCAAGATATTGGCACCAGCAGAAATAAACTGTTCCGCTGCTTCGGCTGTGACTATATTACCGGCGCAAAGCGGTGCCTCTGGACCGATCATCGATCGAACAAGCTTGATGCCGTCGATCATCCGTTTTTGATGACCGTGAGCAGTATCTAAAACGATCAAATCAACACCGGCCTCAATTAGGCGAGTAACTTTATCTTCTAGCCCTGTGCCAACACCTACGGCCACAGCCGTGTAAAATTCTCCTTTTTTGTTTAAGGCTGGTTTGTAAAATTGCGATCGCAGGGCGCCGATTTTCGTTAGCACACCGACTAAACGGCCGTCACTATCAACCAGTGGCATGATGTTTAAGCGAGACGTGATTAACTTATTGTAGATTTCCAGTGGGGAAGAGGAGTTTGGCATGGTGATCAAATCACGAGTCATCGCATTAATAACCGGAGTATGAAGATCACGCATTTGCGCATCTTTTTCGGTAAAGACTCCAATTGGTCGGCCGTTGCTGTCGACCACAAAAACAGCTCCGTGAGAGCGTTTATTGATTAGATTGATCGCAGTTTGCAAAGTTTGCGTTTCGTCTAGGATAACTGGCGTTTCAATAATTGGATGACACTTTTTGATGAATTCTATGGATAATTTTATTTGCTCAATAGTCTTATCTTGTGGGAGGACTACAATTCCACCTCGACGAGTTACTGTTTCAGCCATGCGTCTGCCGGCAACAGCATTCATATTGGCAACTACAACTGGAATTGTAATCGGTGTGTGGCTTTTTGGTGCGATATCAACGTCCATCCTTGAACTAATATCAGAATACTGTGGGAGGATAAAAACATCCTGATAAGTAAGTTCCTTATGCTCGTCAGAAGGCTGAAGGAAGATCATATAAAATAAATTTGATCGTATTATTCAATGGTATAATACCAGTGTTAAGGATAAAATACTTATGAAAGATATTGAGCTAGACCCGAATATAGCTATGAATGAGCTTCATGGCATGTTGGTACGGTTACAGGCCGAGGGAGCAATAGACGAAGAAGTTCCTTTCATCCAAAATCTGATCACACAGGTTAATAAGGGCTTAATTTCTTCAATCGAAGCCTTAGATAGAGCACAAAAGAAGGTGCGAACAAGAGGTGACTACCACTAACTTCCTTTGACCGCCACGGTTGCGTGACGGTTGTTTTATTTTTGTTTTAAAGCAGTTATTTGAGCTCGAGTTTTCATGACCGTTAAATCGACTATTTCCGTTGTGGTGACATCTAATCCACGAGTGTAGTGACTGATAAGGGTTGGTTCGATATCAATAACATAGTCAGCCCAGTCAATTCCGTAGATATCAACAGCAATCTCTTCTGAGGCTATTTTACGAAGCACCGAAGCTTCTGCGATCGGATCGATTTCAACACTATAAACATTTGGATCACTTACAATTTTTATTAAAACAACTCCAGGCTTAGGTAAGACTGGTACACCTAGCGATAAGGTCGGTAGGGTAGCGTCTGTAACCCAAATTACATCGTCCCATGAATCTGACCAAGTGAAATAGGTTTGAGCATCCCAGAATGCATGTCGCTTTCCATCGTCGCCTACAAGGTAAACGGCATCGTAGCTAATTGAGCGGATCATCCAACCAGCTTGTACTTCAGAAATTGATTGTAATTCTTGATTAAATGGGGAAGAGCCAGTTGAATCGGTTAGCGGTGCGATTCTGTTACCGTGTGAATCTGTGGTAACGCCAGTAGAATCGTCATCTTCTGTTTCTGACGGTTCGGCTGAATCTGCTGTCTCATCTTCTGCTGTACCGCAACTAGAAATGGTGTCTAAGGTGATACTGTCCGATAGTGTTGCAGAGATATTACCTGAACTTGATCTAAATAAAACGTAAACTGTTTTGACGCCAGATGTTTCGTCTAGTGTCCAGCTAATAATTTCTCCATCACTACTGAATGATCTCCAGTCAGCATCATCAAAACTCGAATCGTTACTAATTAGAACTGAATTAACCTCTCTTCCAGTAAGCGTCAATGAAATCTCCGAAATAGACGTACAAGCGTCATCATCGTTGATTATTATCGATAAATTAGATGGGGTGCTAGTTGCGGTTGAATTTCCACTAGGTGCGGATTCGTCGTCCATGACGGTTACGGAGACAGTCGCGACTGAAAAATCATCGTAAAGTACATCGACGGAAGAAGCGGTGTTAGTGATCACAACGTCTTCATCGGCTTCATGCAGACTGTCGTCAAAAGCAGTCACGGTTACAGTTTGTACATCGTCCCAGTTAGCAGATGTGAAAGTTAGACTAGCGTCTGAAAGTGTAATGTCGGCGCCACTAAACGACAGATCGATAACTACGTTGGCGACTGGTTGCGAAGTTAGAACTAAAGTGTAATTATCCGTGTTCGCTCCTTCTGTAACTTCTGTGATGTCGCCTGGAATCGTAAGTGTGATTCCGGCAGTGTCATTATCGGTATTAGTTGAAGAAACATCCGATGGATTTACTCCGTTGTATGTAATATCAGAAGAGACTGCAGTAGCTAAAGTTATGGTGTAAGCGATATTGCCGTCATCGACATCGTCGTTAACACCTGTGATAGTTACCGTTTGCGGTGTTGACCAATTACCGGAAGTAAAAGTGAGTGAGGACACGGAAACGGTGCCTTCAGTTGTGTCTGTTGACGAAACTGCTACGGTTACATCTGCAGCAGGTTGACTTGTTAATACCACAGTAAAGGTGGCGGTAACACCTGCTTCTGTGGTGTTGCCAGAGATCGGACCAACGGTGAATGTGCTGGTGCCAGCGCCGATAATAGCGGTTTGTGTGTCACTATCGTCCGTGTAGGATAAGTCAGTCGGATCAGCGTCAAATCCTTCAACAGAAAGATAGTACGTCGTACTCCAAAGTAAATTATTTATAGTAGTTGTTGTGACGTCACCAACGGTCACCGATTCGTCGAGTGTATCTATGCTTGTGCCATAATTAATTTTGTAGCCAACAATCGCCGGTTCAAGTGCAGATAAATCATCCCATGTAAGAGAAATCGAGCGTCCAGAAACCTCCGGTGTCAAAAGATCTGGCTTCATAAATGCCATTTCCCAGAGTCGAGCCATGCGGATGTATCCAGTAGAATTTGGGTGCACGGTATCAAAATAATCCGTTCCTTGATAATTTTGAAATGTATTAAATAGGTCTGGTCCACCAGCCATACCGTATGTTTCCCGCAAATCATCAATTATAGGAAGGTATGTTGATATGTAGTCTGCGGCTTGACCACAACCTGGATTACATGGTCGGTAATCGTAGATTGGATATGGGACAAATATGTTGCTAGCTTCAGCTCCGTATGTGCCTATTAAGGTATCAATTAAGTTGGTCATGTCCGTTTGGTATGTTGAAGCGCTGTGTCCAATGTTGGCATCATTATTGCCTAGCGCCACAATCCATTTGTTGGCATTAAGAGTGGTTTGGCGAGTTTGCCAATCAGCGCTAGCCATGTCGGTTGTTAAATAGTTATCGGCACGTTGACCACCATGACCTTCATTCATTAAAAAAACAGGATAGCCAAAATAGTCGGAGAGGTGATCGTTTAAATCAGTTAAATATGACTCAGAATAAAGTTCAGTTCCAAAATTGTATTGTGGGAAATTACGATTATCAACTGAAGCTGTGCCAGGGTCCGCATCTAGCCAGCTAGTTACTACGCCACCATCTACTGTTCCAGAATATCCGGCTACAACCGAATCTCCAATAACAGTAATGATGTCTCCAATGGCGATGTTAGTTCGTTCATCATGTGATTCTTCATCGAGTAAGCGTGTTATTCCGTCGGTATCGATTATGTAGGCGTCAAGTGTGTATTCGCCTTTAGCGAGCCCAGAAAAAGTTGTTCCGTAAGATGATGTTAAATCGATTACACTCTGTTCCGATCCAAGTCCTTCGTTCAAAACAAACTCGACTCCGCCGCCAACTGGCGCAGAGCCAGCGCTTGCAGAAACACTAAGATTAGGGGATGTCTGGATGAATGGAATGTATATAGTTCCGTCAGTATCTACGATGCTAATTGTAGCTACGTCAGGAGCCCCAATCACTCCAGCGGCAGGACTTGTAATATCTAGCGCAGGGCCTGAGCCGTAAAATCCAACATCATCGTAGTAGGTAGCGTTGGTAGCATTTCTGCCTAGTGCGAATGCACCTTGGACGAATCTATCAGAAGAATCAGTTACTGTAAGAGTTGGTGTTGTTGGTTTTTCCGCGCCATCTCGCCAAACATAAACATTAATCACTGGGAGCTCTGAATCATTATTAATGATAGAAACTTCTTGATTAAACCATACGTTAGCTTCCATCGGACTTGCAGCTGTGGTTGCTGAAGTCGCTAAGGTAGTCAGCGTACCGCTCATGTAGCTGATTTTCCATGCGTTGCCATTATGCCAAACTAAATACCCACTTCCGTCACTTTGATAACGTAACCAAATGTAGCCGGCAGTATTGTTTGAGTTATCTGATTTAAATCTGGTAGATAGAATTTGATCAGTTGTCAGTATTCCACCATTTATGGCTTTGTTTGTTGGGTAAGAGGTGGTGGCGCTTCCATTAAGTACGCGCTCGCTTGAAACGTCAGCCACTTCCCAGGTACCGGCTGTTGATGTCCATCCATTTTGTCCAACAATAGTACCGAGTGTTAGATCATCAAAATCATCTGTAAAAAGAGCTGGATAGGCTATCTGCTTTAAGTGCATTGGAGTTCCATAATTACCGCTAGAATCATAAGGAAATAGCGTGTAATAATAAGTTGTTCCATTTGTAAGTCCTGTGTGTGAGGCACTACTTGTTCCGGCTGAACTACCACTGACATTAGAGACAAGCGTCCCGTCAGAAATTAATGTAGGAAAAGCTGAACTACTAGCACGTACCATTGTTCCGCTGTAGGTGGCAAAAGTAGGATTAGTCCAGTTTAGAGTGTTTTGTGCGTTACCTGGAGTGACGTTTGCTTGCGAGACACCGATCATTCCTGAATAGATAACATTGTCATATTCAGTAATTGCGGTGTTTGTTTTTCCAATACTAAATACACCTTGTGGAAAACGATTGAAGGTATCTGTTGCTTGCAAAGTAGGTGTTGACGGCTTACTGCCTGATCGATCCCATACGTATCCAGTCAAAACTGGTAGTCCGGCACTATTATTGACGACAGAAAATTCGTAAGTATACCAAGTGTCGGCAATAGGAGTAAAACTAGCTGAAGTTAATGTTACAGATGTTGAACCAGAAGCGGTTTTATAATTAATATAAATTGTACCGCCAGTTTGCCACATAAAGTATCCACCAGAATCTACAGAGGCTGATTGCGCTCGGAGAAAAATTTGTCCAGGTGTTAGCGCTGTCGAGCCCTTCCAATCGGCCCTTACCATCTGATCAGTATAGGTAGAAATAGATCCTCCGTTTAAAACACGATTCGTCTGGTAGGCGATACTGTCTGAGCTAGTTTGCAATGTCTGTTCACCAGAAGTATCTATCACTGTCCATGTACCACCAACCACGGTCCAGCCATTTTGTGTATTGATATCTGATAGCGTGCGCGATTCAAAATCCTCAGCAAACTGTACTGGCATCACCAACTGCTGGGCATTAACTGCGACGCTATATTCCGGAGTGACGTTATGGGAAAAGAGGGAAAAATAATAAATAGTACCGGCAGTTAGGCTGGAAAGGGTAGTGGTGCTAGTACCGCTGACTGCTCCGGCCACATCTTCTACAAGCGTTCCGTCTGAAATTGAGGTCGGGAAGGTTGTCGTACTGTAACGTACCATCGTGCCAGTAAAATCAACTGAAGCTGGGTTTGTCCATGTAAGTGTGACGGCTAGGGCCGAAGTCGTCGGAACTACATTTGTTACAATCGCTGGCGCAGCCGCGAAAACAGATGATGTTAAAAATGGGATAATTATCGCGAATGTTAGGGAAAAAACTAATCCAGTAATCCATGCATTTCTAAACATAGCGGGCTATATAAATACAATAATCAATTAACAAAATAATACTTTAATTACTTGTATCTGTCGACCGATTATCTAATTTTCATCTCTTT
>CAYPRR010000008.1:0-2423 GCA_964413245.1 uncultured Gammaproteobacteria bacterium | reverse complement strand
TTGATTGCATCGACGATTTTCTCTCGTGGATAGTGGGCGCCATCCTGATCGACGAAATTATCGCCAATACTGAGATATCGCTCTTTGCCATTTTCATTAAAGAAAATCCGGTAACTCCCAGTACCTTTTGCGTGAATTATCCAACGGGCGCGGATGAAATTTTTACGGGGAATGGTAACGGTTTTTTGTGGCTTGTATTGTACGCGTATTTCGTTGTCATCGATTTCTACAGCAATTGGAAACGGTCGACTAGAAAACCACAAACCAGCTAGAATTAATAAAATGCCGATTGGTATACTAAATACCGTTGGCATTTCGTAGGGGTTTCCACCTCGTGTTACGCTAATCCCAGCCCCAATAAGTGTAGCTCCCATTATTATAAAAATACCAAATACCGTGAGACGATCACCCCAGTACGACCAAGAGACGCGAGTAAAGACAGTAGTCATAATTAATTTTTGTAAGATTCAAGATGATTGGGGTCAGGTCCGGATACGGGAATATCGATTTAATTTAAGGGACGCATTTTTGAGTAAGTATTCTGTGATGCTTCAACTGTTTGAAAAACTTCATAGCTGTTTAAAAGGACACCTCTGTCTTTCTACCATTGAAACACGCTTGCAACTGCAAGAACAGCTCCAGCACCAAAAAGACATCCAGCCATTTTTCCAACTGCTGATTTTAGCATTGTTCGATGGCTCGACACATCTTGATTTTCAAACTTTTCAGCGACATATCCCTCAAAAATTCCAGCAATACCATCAGTGATTGCATTACCAACTACGCCACCAAGAATCGCACCCGTAATCCCACCAAAATGACCGCCGAAAATTGCCATAACGGCCAGGGTTCCGTTGTCGATTATTCCAAAAATAACATCCGACAAGGCGGACTTTAGTTTGATACCAAAAGGTAAAAGACTAAACATACACACAAAACCAAGAGCAATCAGGATCACTCCGATCCAATGATTATTATTTACAAATGCCAACGTAATTGCCCCAATGACAACGCAGAGCCCAAGAATGTTCAGAATGGAGATTAAAAATCGTTTGTTCATAAATTGAGTGCATCCATAATTGATTTGATGGTTTCTTCAATATTCTGTCGTTCTGTATCAATTACCGTTCCATAATCAAACGCAGATACGAACATATGCACGGCTCGCGTAGCATCTTCACCATATGGTTTTGTTCTTGATGCGTCTCGTGCAATACACGTCTCAACAGAGGCTTTGAGCGTAAAAACCGTCACATCCTTTCCGAGCAAAATAACTAGCTGATCAGCCTGTTCTTTGTGGTAAAAATTTCCTTCAATGACAACCGACTTTTCTTGATTTCTAGCCTGATTGGCTTTAAGCGCAATAATCTCATTGGCCTTGAGAAGGTTAATAAGCGGGATACCTTCGCCTTCGACAGCCTTATCCAAACCGTTTTGTTCGAGCACTTCATCGACTGAAATATAAATTCCACCGATCTTTTCGGCTATCAGTTTTCCGACTGTGCTTTTTCCAACGCCTAGTGGACCTCGAATGATAATGGATTTCATAAATTTAAATATTTTCCAATCGATATTCTTGATTGGTTAGCCTTACGAATGACAATCGTTCTTCATACAGTTGAACAATTTTATCGTGCTCGGCAGAAAATTCTTCAACCTGGTCGTGGGGCAATACGACATAATCAACAAGACGAAGACATGACGGATTCGTTAAAACAAAATCTTTCGGTAACTCTGCAATGTCTTCTTTTGCAAAAGGCTCAACCGTCGGGCCAGCAAGAATCGATCCCGCGCTTGAACCAATGTACATCTTTCCATTTCCAAGAAGTCTCCTAACTACGGATGAAAAACCGGAGAGATGTACTTCTTCAACAAGATAAGTTGTATTGCCACCGGCGACGAAAATAATATCGTGGTTGGATAAATTTTTTTCAAGTGAATCTGCTGTTCCGTTCTTCAAATCAATATCCGTCACGCGGTATCCGAGTTCGACGAGAGCTTTTCGATCCGCGTCGATCCATGGTCGTTCTGGATATGGATTACCAGCCGTTGGGATGAAGGCGACCGACGCCGTTTTCGGTAACAAAGATTTTTCTCGAAGTTTTCCAACGACGGTATTGAAGCTCGAGGTAAGGATAATGTTATATTTCTTGCCATCACTCATAGTGCCTGAATCATAGCAACTTTTGATAAATTACCGAAGTCTGGCGGAATCGAAACCTTGTCATGGCTCGGGGGTGGGGATCGGTTTCGACTCTTCGGCTGGCCAGCCGCCAGCCTTGGTCTAACCACCAGCTCGGCATTCCGTCTGCTGACGGAATAGGCCTCCGCTGTTCGATCCCCACGTACCAGCCAAGCAGTTGGCTGGTATCTGAGCCAATAAAAAACCAGCCATGAAGGCTGATTTTTTATTGGCTCGGGGG
>CAYPRR010000007.1:8856-12866 GCA_964413245.1 uncultured Gammaproteobacteria bacterium | reverse complement strand
ATACCCGACGCTAAAAAACGTTTCACTCTCATAAAATTTTGTGATTATTGATTAACGCTATCCGTTAGCCGCTCGATATCTAGATCGAGTTTAAGTAGAAGTTCGACTTTCTCTTCTGCCGGCAAACTGGATTCATCTATTCTTACCCGCACTCGTTGTAATTTGTTACGGAGTATCTCTCCCTCTTGAATTCGGCGACGAATAATGCGACGTTCGTATTTCTCCTGCGCTTCATCTGACGGGTGAAATCTACCCTCTACCGATTCCAAGCCACGCTTCACCGTAAACAACATATCACCCTCTGAAACGTTTGGACTAGCATACGCATAAGTTCCAGTACCCATCACAATCACCAAACAAAATGAGGCCACTGGAATAGCGATAATCCGACGCCAAGAAACCATGGCCGTTGGATAAACGCAGTTAAAACCCTGATCAAGTTTAACCCAAAGTTCGCGCTTAAACTGACGGCTTGGGGCCGTTGTAGCGCTAATTTTTTTTAATTGTTTGATCGGAGAGGGCATATTTTTTATGGAAGATTTCCTTGAGTTTTTTCATGGCTCGGTGCGCTTCGATTCGAGCAGCGCCAGCCGTTTTGCTAATCAGATGAGCGATTTCGCCGTAGGGATATCCCTGCAGATATTTCAGTTCGATGATTTGACGCTCCTCTTTTTCTAGCTCGTCTAAAGCCTCATACAAGCAACGATGATCATCTGTTACAGCTACATCAACTCGACCATCCGTTCCCATTAGTTCAAAAGCGACATCGTCGATATCAATTTGCTCTTTTTTGTCGCGGTAATGGTTGATTAGATGATTACGCGCGATGGTCATGATCCAGGCCGACTGCGACTTTTCTGGGTCATAATCGGCGTAATGGTTGAGTGCTTTGATGAAGATTTCCGAGGTTAAATCCTCCGCCACTTCTTTACGCAAACCAACCCTAAAAAGAATAAACCGGTACACCCGGTCGACATGATGCTCATAGAACCGTCGAAAATCGGTCTTTTGCATACAAGTAATTAATACAAATTAACGGGCAAAATGTTACGAAAGCACAGGGCAACCACATGGGGTTGCCCCTACGGTGATTGACAATTTGGCTAAAATCGGGTATATTCAGGCCGTTCTTTCACTGTCACGCAACGTCTCTTTTCCCCTATCCTAGAGGTGCATCTTGTCCGAACTCAGCAGCAACCCCACCCCCGTCGAGCCCACCGACCACGAGCTTCGCCAGAAGCGGATGGCCTTGGGCGCGATCATCGCGATCGTCATCACCTGCATCATCCTGTGCGGGCAGTGGTTTTTCCTCAGCAACGAGCCGGTCGCTGTGGCTCCGCCCCCGCCGCCGGTCGTCGAGATCGCCTTCGCCGACTACGTGGTCCAGCCCGGCGACTTCCTGATCAAGATCGCCGACGATCACGGCATCACCCTCGAGCAGCTGATCGAGGACAACGAGGTTCTGCTCGTCGAGAACTCGAAGGACTGCTTCAAGCTCGACCAGGACTACATCGACGGCGTGCGGAAGATCAAGAAGCACGGCAAGACCATCGAGGCCCCTCGGCCGGGCTACTACTGCAACACAGCGATGAAGCTGGACGGGAAGCCGATGATGGCACCGAACAGCATCAAGGCGGGAATGCACTTGCAGGTGCGCCTGCCAGTCGGCACGGCCATCATCGCCGGCAACCCCACGCTGTGAGCCCTCGCGGTTCGTTCCACTCGGAACGGACCGCCTCTTTTTTTACACGAATCGATAATTTGATATTAGTTTTGTCATCGAGCGAATGAGGATTTGCCCCGAACCTCCACCGTCGGATACAACCATCTGTGCTTACTCGTTAGATGCCGACGGTCGGTCGAGGGGCCCGAATGAGCGAGAGGATGAAACTAATTTCAAATTACCCTATGAGCACAGGGTGCGATAAATCGCGCCCCTACGACAAAATTAAACCCAATTCTTCTAACAATTCTTTTTGCTTTTTATCTAATTTTTTTGGTGTGATAACTTGCACTTGAACAATCTGATCACCACGAGAACGGCCGGTTGAAACGCCTTTACCACGTAAGCGAAGTTTATCGCCACTTTGAGTGCCGGCTGGAATTTTTAGTTTGACGGAACCATCAACTGTTTCCACATCAACTTCATCGCCGAGCGCCGCTTGAGTAAAGCCAATCTTTTTCACCGTGTACAAATTTGCACCTTCACGCACAAAACGTGGATCAGCGATCACTCGAACCACCAGATACAAATCCCCGGCTTCACCCCGAACACCAATCGATTCACCTTCACCACGAACTCGAATTCGCGAACCATGATCTAAGCCAGCTGGAACTGCCACCTGCAAAGTGCGCTTGCCGTTTTGATAACCCTCACCTTTACAAGCCGTACAAGCTTTTTCTGGTACTTCGCCAGCGCCATGACAAGTCTGACAGCTAACCCGCGTCTGCATGTTACCGATAATCGTTCGTTGAACGACGGTTCTAAAACCCTGGCCAGAACAATCGGTACAAGTTTTCAGGCTTGAACCCGGCTCACTACCATTACCGCCACAACGATCACAATCGCTCGTTTTATTAAGTACAACCTCTTTTTCGGCGCCAAAAACTGATTCTTTAAAAGTCAGTGTGACTTCCATTTGTAAGTCACGACCGTGAGCCTGCTGACCACCTCGACCACCGCCACTAAACATATCACCAAACAAATCTCCCAAATCACCAAAATCTACGCCACCACCCTGCCAATTAAAACCGCCACCTGGAAAGCCGCCAGCTCCGCCAGCGCCACCTTCAAAAGCGGCACTACCGTACTGATCGTACTGTTTGCGCTTTTCTGGATCACCTAAAACTTGGTAGGCCGAATTAGCTTCTTTAAATTGTTTTTCATCCCCCCCTTTGTCTGGGTGATGTTGATGCGCCAGCTTTCTAAAAGCGGCCTTAATCTCATCTTGCGACGCAGATTTCGAAACGCCTAATGTTTGATAATAATCCTTCCCGGCCATAACTAAACTTTGTTATTCACGATTTTAGCCTGTGCTTCCACGATTTTCTCTTGGCCTTTTTTGACGAATTTGCCCCAAACCCAATTACGGATAAACGGAAACGACAAAATCCACATTGCAACCGTCCCAATACCCACCAAAATTCTCAAAAGTAAATTAGGCTTTTTTGATGTTGCCATAATTATTAATTGGTTTTGATGAGGATTAAACGTGGCTCAGATTTTGGATCGTAACGATAATATCGGCCCTCAACGGTGGTGAAGAAAATTTGTCCTGAGTTCTTTAGAATGGCGTCGTAATCCAGATCAGCAAAGCCTTCAACCGGCAATTCCCAGGGTCCAGTTAAAATCAGTAATTCACCGGAAGCATCGTTGAAGGTAACTGAATCGTAAGTTACGATTCCGCCTTTGGTCTCAGACCAATCAATATCCACTACCAATGAACCACCTTCAAAGTTGATGGTCATGGCATCAGTACCAGCCTCGAGTGATAGCGCAGAATCAACAGTTGTTGATATAAATTTCTTAAAGTCGAGCGTCGTAGTATTAAGAACATTTGCCGTAATCAGATAGTGTCCGGCATCACCCGATGATAACTCGACGATGAGTTCCCTCGTAGTCGTTGCAAACGGACCAACCGACTTAATCACCGGCCAACCATTTTCGAGATTCGGATTATTACGATCGGCAGAAAAGACACCAACAATTTTTTCATGACCCTTGTTCGTATCGAGAACCAAACACAAACCATTGGAATAAATACCACAATTCTCATAACCAGCCTCAGTCTTGTCTGCGATCGACACCACGGACCAAGTCTGACGCTCATCAGCCGTAAATTTCTGAACGACATATAACTTATCATCAAAATAAGCCTCAAGAACTTTCTCTGCCCAATCACGACCGTTTCCTGGCACACTAATCTCTTTAGCCGATGGATAACCGATACTAGAATATTCGGCCCGCAGTTGTTGGGCTGGCCCAATCACGATCTCGCCAACGTTATCGA
>CAYPRR010000007.1:0-8846 GCA_964413245.1 uncultured Gammaproteobacteria bacterium | reverse complement strand
GGTTGGGTGACCCAATCCCTACGTCGTCTTCAGACGCTGGTGAACCCAAAGCCATCACAACGGAATACGAGATTACAGCCACGACAAGCAGCGAACCTAACCCGATCCAAATTTTGGCTTGGGTATTCATAATTTATTGTTTGGGTTGATCTTTAAATTCTGCGTCCTGTACATCATCGGCCTTAGCTTCGGTTGGCGCACCGGACTGACCAGCCTCAGGAGCGGCCGCTTGATACATCTTGGCACCGATCTTTTGCGCTTCGGTTGATAATTCTTCAGAAGCCTTTTTGATCGCTTCGATGTCTTCGCCATCTTTCACCGCTTTCAGTGCGGCGACCTTATCTTCGAGCAACTTCACTTCTTCAGCAGAAACTTTATCTTTGTGCTCAGTAATCATTTTTTCTGTTGTGTAAACCATGGTATCAGCCACATTTTTTGTTTCCACCTGCTCACGCTTCTTTTTATCAGCATCGGCATTAGTCTCCGCTTCACGCTTCATCTTTTCGATTTCATCTTTGGATAAACCAGAAGAAGCTGTGATGGTGATATTTTGCTCTTTATTAGTTCCCTTGTCTTTGGCAGAAACTTTCAAAATACCGTTAGCGTCGATGTCAAAAGTCACCTCAATCTGTGGCACGCCACGTGGAGCTGGTGGAATACCATCCAAGTTAAAGCGACCAAGTAGCTTGTTATCATTCGCCATTTCGCGTTCACCCTGACAAACCTTCACTTCAACCGATGGCTGACTATCGGCAGCTGTAGAGAAAATTTGGCTCTTAGATGTTGGGATGGTTGTATTACGTTCAATCAACTTGGTGAAAATTCCACCCATCGTCTCGATACCAAGTGAGAGTGGGCTAACATCAAGTAACAGAATATCTTTTACATCACCTTGCAACACACCGGCCTGAACAGCCGCACCAAGCGCCACAACTTCATCTGGATTAACGCTGACGTTTGGTTTCTTACCAAAGAAACCTTCAACTTTCTGCTGGACTAATGGCATGCGAGTCATACCACCAACTAATACAATTTCCTGAATCTGCGAAGCGCTCATCTTGGCGTCTTCTAACGCCTTTTTGACTGGACCGAAAGTTTTTTCAACTAATGGCATGACCAATTCTTCCAACTTGGCACGAGTGATCTTCATCACTAAATGCTTTGGACCTTCAGCACCGGAAGAAATAAATGGTTGGTTGATTTCTGTTTCAATGGCGGTTGAGAGTTCGATCTTGGCACGCTCGGCGGCGTCTTTAATGCGTTGCATGGCCAGTGGATCGCCAGAAAGTTTCACACCCTCTAACTTCTCGAACTCAGCAATAATCCAATCGATAATCACTTTATCGAAATCATCACCACCAAGATGAGTATCGCCGTTGGTTGAAATTACTTCGACGGTGTTGTCCGAAACATCAAGTACAGAAACATCGAAAGTTCCACCGCCCAAATCATAAACTAAAATTTTCTCACCAACTTTTTTATCAAAACCATAAGCCAAAGCGGCGGCGGTTGGTTCGTTGATGATACGAAGAACTTTCAAACCAGCGATTTCACCTGCATCTTTTGTGGCTTGGCGTTGCGCATCGTCAAAATAAGCTGGCACAGTAATAACAGCTTCGGTAATTTTTTCGCCAAGTCGTGCTTCAGCATCGGCTTTCAATTTTCCGAGCACCATGGCAGCGATTTCTTGTGGTGTATATTCCTTATCACCCATTTTGATAGCCACGCCCTCACCACGAGCTACGATTTTATACGGCATGTCCTTCAAATCGCGCTGAACTTCAGCATCACTAAAACGACGACCAATTAATCGCTTAATCGAATAGAGCGTGTTGGTTGGATTGGTTACGGCCTGGCGCTTTGAAGAAATACCCACGAGGATCTCCCCATTCTTAGCACTGGCGATAATCGATGGCGTGGTTCTTACTCCCTCTTTATTCTCTATAATCTTCGGCAAACCACCTTCAATGATGGCCATGGCTGAGTTTGTTGTTCCGAGATCGATACCTAGTATTTTTGGCATATTTGATAGTTATTATTTGTGGATAACTTTCCAAGGCTTAGCCTTGGATATTTATTAACACCTTCTTGACTTGGCGAACGCAATTAATGCGATTGCTTGGCCAGTGATAATGAAATCGATTACGAATGTCCGAACGTCGTTTGCGAATCCCGAAGGTGGCACGACAGAACCATCAAAATCCACACTAAAAACAAATGGACCAATAACAGACAAACGACCACGATCAACTGACTCGCTTTGTTGTTCACTTTCAGAATTATACTTTCCGAATTGAACAGATGCGTGATTTAAAGTAATCGCTAATGCAGAAAGTACAACTACAGCAATAATAATTATTTTTTTATACTTTTGCATATTACTTTTTAATGATCACTTTCGCTGGTCTGATGATGTAATCGCCGAGCTTCCAGCCTGGACTCAAGACTTCCACGATTGAATGATCTGGTGTATTTTCCTCAGCTCGTTCTCCAAGCGCTTCGTGCAACGTTGAATCAAAGAGATCACCGATCTGACCGTATCGTTCACCGCCTAGCTGTTTCATCGCTTCCACGAACTGAGAATGAACGGCCTGGAAACCCTTGGCCCAATTATCGGATGGCAATTGTTTAACGGCCAGTTCCAAGTTTTCAATCGCTGGCATCATCGTCTCTATAGCATTAACCGTAGCATACCGACGCATCTGATCTTTCTCCTTAGCTAGATCGCGTTTGATATTTTCATAATCGGCCAACGCTCGTTTCCAACCAGAGAGATAATCGGCGCACAATTCCTCTGCCGTTTTTTCCAACGGGCCGATGGATTCTTCAATCGGGTCGATACCAGGATCGACCCCTACGTTATTAATCATATTATTCTTCGTCTTCATTAAGTAATCCTTTGGCTTGTTCAAGTAATTGCATATTGCGTTCGTAGTCCATACGCTGAGGACCAATCAAACCAATGATGCCGATCTGACCACCTGGCAATCGGTAGCGCACGAGTAACGTTGCTAGATCATGACCAAACGGATTTTCATCACCCAACCAAACATTCATTTCTTTGCTGGTGTCCGCAAAGACGTCCACCATCACTTCGTCCATGCGATCAACGGCTTTGGAAAATTCTTTCAAAATAGCCACGTTGGCAAACTCTGGATTTTCCATTAGTTGCGAAAGGCCGGTGTAATAATTCCAGGTTGAATCCACCGCCATCAAAGCTGCCTGCCCAGTTAGTTCCGAAAGTGATTTAGCCAACTGACGCATTTGATCTTGTGGCTCCGTATGACCTTCAAGCGATTTTCGCAGTGGCTGACTGACTCGTCCAGTATCTTTTGATCGAACAAATCGTTCTAGAAATAATCGATAGCCGTCTTCAGTTGGTACGCGACCAGCCGAAGTGTGGGGCTGACGAAGTAAACCAGCCTCTTCCAAAAAAACCATGTCATTACGAACCGTGGCTGGTGAAATATCAAAACCGTATTTATCAACAATAACCTTCGAAGCCACTGGCTCCGCTGTGGCGACATATTCCTGAATAATCGCACCTAGAATTTGTAATTGTCGATCGTTTAGCATATTAGCAGTCAGAAGTATAGACTGCTAACTAAGACTCGTCAAGACAAAAAGAACTCGCAGGCTTTAAGCCGCGAGTCTTCGATCAATTTCTTCAATTTTCTTCTGTAATCTTTTTGCATCCTTAGAAAATTCATCAGCCCCATGTTCGTCCTTTACATCCTTCAAGCCCTTAATTCTAGCCTCTAATCGAAGCAATTCTGTTTGCCTTTGCTGTTTTTCCGCAATTAATTGATCGCGTGAAGCAGGAGTGCTATCAACTCGACGACTATCGATCTTAGACCCAGCATCGGCCCGCTTCTTCTTTTGTAAATCTTGAAGATATCTTACTTGTTCAGCGGACCAGCCCGGAATTTCGTGTTTGAGATTTCCTTGCTCGTCAATATAACCATTTTTCAACATGTCCGCTCGAGCATTTTCCCAAGAATTATTTTCTGAGCTATCGTCACCTTCTACGGACCTTGATGATAGCGCTTTCTCCGTTGGACGTACGTATTGATCAGAGTGAGTATTGCCTTCACCGGCGCTTCGAATTCTACTTGCAAGATCTTCCAAAGCTCTTGCATCAACCACACTGTTATCAGCTAACAGTGCCCTCATCTCCGCTTTAAATGTTCTCGCTAAAGCTTGGTCCTGCCCATGGACAATACTAAACTCGGCCATTAATTTCTTAACAGCCTGAGCCTCCTCTTCCCCGCCCCACCCTTCAACAACCTTTTCACGGGTTCCTTCTTCACCTTCAGGTACACCGTGCACTTCCTGCGCCGATAAAAGATCGATGCTTCTTGTATCACCTTTAGACATAATATGTTACCACTATAAACCTAAACTACACTCAATCCAAGTGTAATTTTTTGTTCTTTGGCCAAGCTACCCCAAGAGGTTTTTTTTGTCTTTTTCTTTTTAAGTAGATCAGCAAATAATCGACCGCCTAAAATCGTCGGCACAATAACAAAAGTAGCACCAAGAGCGTACATACGCACCGCTTCTTCCGCCGTTTTGACAGTAACTACCACAACCGTATTGGAATCATGAACTCGAATATACTCTAAAATATCTGCACTAATATTAACATCAGGGATAGTAGATATTAATAATTTGGCGTTCTGTGCATCAATACTTTCCAACATATCTTCGTCGCCAGCATCACCGTAAACCACCGGAATTTTACTTTCAGTTAATTCCGTCACCGCTGATGGATCAAAATCAACTACAAGATATGATTGCTTCATCAATTGAATAGCCGGTAAAATAGATTCACCCATTCGATGATAGCCAAGAAGAATAATATCGTTAGCAATAACTTTTTGCTTAACTTTCTTCTCATTTGTCTTTACTAGCCAATCAAACAAGAAACTTAACCGTTCATACAATGCTTCGTTATATTTGATTAAATACGAAGAAACACCGATCGTGAAAATCGCCACCAGTGTCACCATTGGCACAACAGAAACATCCACCAACCCAGCCGTAGCTGCTGCCGCTAAAATAATAAAAGCAAACTCAGAAACTTGCGCCATTGTTGTACCCACCATGAAACCAACCCTGGGATGATGGCCACAAGCTCGTAAAATCAAAACTACAATTAACGGATTACCTACCAAGACGAAAGCACTAAAAATTAAAGCCGGGACAACCGCAATAGAAAAAGATTCTGGAGAAATGTTTGTGCCTAAAACGATGAAAAAGATGACCAAGAAAAAATCACGTAAAGATTTAACTCGTGCACCAATCTCTCGCTCAAATCCAGTACCAGCTAAAGAAATACCGGCTAATAATGAACCGATTTCAATGCCAAAGCCCATCAAATGCAAAGCACTAGCCACCGAAAAACACCACGCCAACGCCACCATGAACAGTAATTCTGTGGATTGAGCCGCATATTTAATAAGCGAAGGTAAAATATATTTAGCCACCAGCCACAAAATAATCAAAGCAATCAAACCCTTCAGTAAAGTTGCTACCACTACCAAGCCAACCTGCTGACCGTTCGAGAAAGCAGAAATCACCAATAAAGCAATGATCGCGATCAAATCTTGCACCAACAAAATTCCAACTGAAATTCGTCCATATAAACGATCCAGGTCATCTTTGTCGGAAAGCATTTTGACGATAACGATCGTGCTTGATAATGCCAATGCAAAACCCAATAAAATACTCTCAACTGTACCGAATGATAACGATCTAGCGATTAAAAAACCAATTAAACTAGTAAACCCAACCTGACCAACGCCTGACAATAAAGCAACCGGACCGATTTCATGAATGTTACGCCAGTTCAAATTCAAACCAACTAAAAATAACAAAAAAGCGATACCAATCTGCGACATCGTTTCAAATAATTGAGTGCTACCTGAAAGTCCAAGTACCGCCGGGCCAACAATCAAGCCCGTAAAAATATAAGCAATGATTAACGGCTGACGCAACTTAAAAGCCACCAGAGAAATAACTCCAGCGGTTATGATGGCGGCAGCAATTTCTAAAAACAGTAAATCGAATTCCATATCCTCCAGGATAGTAGAATTATAACATAAACTCATGTTAAAATACTGTTAACAGTGGTGGTCTAAATTAATTAAGCATCCTTATGCCTGAACGACGACAACATGAATCGTTAATGACCGGAGCAGAAATCGAAAATCTTTTTAATGATTCTGAGTATTTGGCTAGTTTTCCCGGCAATCTTTTGAATGATTCCACGGTTCGTGAGCTTGAAGCGACTCATGCCAGAATCATCTCTGAACTTAAAGAAGTTCGATCTAAGCTAAAAAACTCCGACGATTTGGATGAGCAGGAAGAACTTAAGGAGAAATTATCTGAACTACGAGAACAAGATCGTTTGGTGCTTGAAGCGATGCGTAAAGCACAAAATAAATTTCCAACAATCGATCAGCTCAAAAAATCTGCGTAAACTCATTAATCCGCATCTGTCCACATCACCCGTTGACGCACACCCAATTTTTTGTGCTAAAATATAATTAGGTTCAAGTTGGTATAACACTCCCGTGTTTAATTCATGAAATTTGTAATATGACAAATGAAATTTCCATGGGAGATATAATGAATGCCATTAAGACTCTCGACAACAGGTTTACAGGACTAGAAAACAGTTTTACAGGACTTGATAATAGGTTTGCGGACATAGACACAAAATTCACCCTGCGATTTGACCAGACTGATGCAGTAATTGCCGAGCTCCAAGAAGCGATCCAGGTGCTAGCTTCAGATACCGATCAACAAATCATGATGGTTAGAAGCCAAATGGTCACCAAAGATTATTTAGATGAAAAAATGGGCGATTTGCGAGGCGACATGGTCCAGCGGATTCGAACAAGAATGCCAAAACTAGCCCTGTAACCATCAACAAACAAGTAAACAAGTAATAGCACGATCTTCATACCAACCACCATAGTTCATCACCCAGACCGGGGTCTCTTTAAACCAGATGGTCGTGGTTCCCGCTGATCTCCTTGAATCATCCACCGAGCAATAACGATCAACTAATGTAAAATCGCCATCTTTAAATGAAAATTCTTTATAACCCGGCGCATCAGACGACGGAATGAATTGACCACCATTAATCCAACCAGCCATCATCGCCTTAAAAAAGAATGATTGAATTTGTTCGATGTTCATATTAAAGATAGTTTAGCATAAACGTACCATCGCACCTATCCGCATCTCACCGTTGACACACGCCCATTTTTTTGTGCTAAAATATAATTAGGTTCAAGTTGGTATAACACTCCCGTGTTTAATTCATGAAATTTTTGTATGCAGAATGAAGTTTCCACGGGTGAAATAATGACCACCCTCCAGCAAATGGCCACAACTCTACAAACCGTTCAGTCAGGTTTACATGTCGTTCAGTCAGGTTTACAAGTAGTTCAGTCAGACTTACAAACCGTTCGGTCAGATCTACAGGTTGTTCAATCAGATTTACGAGAAGTTAAAAAAATCGTAATCAGCCATGACCAACGGTTTGATCAGGTTGATACCGATATCGCCGAAATTCATGAAGCGATCCAGGTATTTTCCGATGCCACCGATGAACAGTTCCGATCTGTAGATGAACAATTTGGTAGCTTTAATCTTCGAATCATGCGACTCGAAAGCCAAATGGTCACCAAAGATTATTTAGATGAGAAAATGGGTGGTTTACGTGGCGACATGATTCAACGAATGCGAACAGGATTACCAAAACTAGCTTTGTAATGACATTTTAGCTGCCAAAGCCTCATTTTCACTGGAAAAATTGCCGATCTCGATTGATCGGCCTTTTTTTGTTTTGCCTCGAAGTTGCCAATATGGTGGAAGCGATGTTGTTCGAACGCTGGATCCTGATGGCACCACTGCCACTGGAAATATCTGTTTAACGTCAAATGATTCCCAATCGGTTAGTTGATATCTAGCATAAACCCATGGATGCCTATAACCCCAAGAAACTAAAATGCGACCAGTCGCTAGCTCAAATCGCACCACTCGTGGACGGATAGCTAATAAACCAGAAAATAAACTTGAGGCGATAAACAGAAGTGCAAGCCCAATATTTCGTCCTTTAAGAAGCTCTTCTACGATTACAATAAAAAATACAATCGAAATCCCGGAAAGCATCCCAAAAGACATCAACATCCAAGGAAATATTTTTTTAAGCCAAATTACTGACTGATTAATTTGCATACTTTTCATATCATCAAGCTTACCACAAAAATGATAAATACCTTGACAAAAAGCGATTTTTAAAGTAAAAACCTATATGAGGTGTTCATGATTTTTTCCATAATGTTCTTACTCAGTTGTATCGGCGACGACGAACTCGAGGTCTGCGGGCTACTGGAGACCGAGGTAGCTGAGCAGAAAGTGAGCATCGAGAAGCTCACCGCAGCACTTGCGGAATCGCAGGTAGCAAACTACGCCCTCGGGCACCTTGTTACCGACGTGATCGGCAACGTTGAATACGAAGGAGGATGGAGTCTGCACGACCCGTGCTCAGGGCAAGCCATCGTGAAAAATGGCAGAATTTATCGGCTTTCCTGGAATGGAGAGCTGGTGCGTGAACAGAAAGTGATGACGTTCGAACTTGAGGTTGACGGAACAGTCAGCTACGTTGGCAAAGAAAAACTGCCCACCGGCATCGCTGACGCCATCACCAGGTGTGAAGCGGATACGCCACCACTGTAAGCTCTCTCGTCTGCGCGTTACACGGCACATTCATTGTGCTCTGTGACGCGTGTCTTTTTTACCAGATGAAATTACAAAAAAAATCCTCAGAA
>CAYPRR010000006.1:0-14067 GCA_964413245.1 uncultured Gammaproteobacteria bacterium | reverse complement strand
ATACCATGGGGCAACGAATTGATTCGTTAAATGTGGCTTTTCCAGAAGTAGCCTGCGAAGACGATGATTGTCCAGAATTAGAAAACGTTCATGAACTTTTGACAGAAGCTTCGATTATCGAGCGTGAGGTGCGACAGCCGGAAACTATGAAAATGGTGGCCGATATTTTGCGAAAACGTTTAGCGATTGGTATGGCGCTACAGGTTGATTCAACGGTAAATTATATAACTGGTGGGGACGATCCGTCTGTTTCACTCGATGATTTACAGATTGATTCTCCGTACAACACCTACAAATATCCAGGCTTACCGCCGGGCCCAATTAGTAACCCGGGGTTAAACGCCATCACTGCTGCCGCCCAGCCAACGCCCAACGATTATTATTTCTTTTTAACCACGCCAAGTGGCGAAGTTTATTATGCAGAAACTCATGACGAACACGTGGCTAACAAAAATAGTTACTTGCGTTAGCCTTTTTGCTGGATTGATTTTCACGATCGGGCCGATACCAGGATCGGCCCCTACAGCAATGGCGCAGACGGTGGCTGGTTGGCAGATTAACTCTTTTGATTCGGAAGTTCTGGTTAATTCTGATGCGACTATCGACGTATCTGAAACAGTCGAAGTTAATTTTGACGAACAAAGACATGGAATATATCGTGACATTCCTTATGTTTATCAAGATAGTCTCGGTAATCGAGAGAAAATTTCTATCGCAATTAAAAATGTTTTACTGGATGGTGCTCCAGCAGAATATACTGTTGATCGGTCAAATGGATGGTTAACGATGAAGATTGGTAGTCCGATCAATCAAATCATCGGCTTGCATACTTATCAAATTGATTACGCGGTTGATCATGCAATTTTATATTTTGACGACCATGATGAGTTGTATTGGAATGTGACCGGTTCGGATTGGGAGGTGCCGATTGCTCAGACCACGGCGATTATCGCCTTACCAGAGGGCACGCAAGTTATTAGTGCTGATTGTTATGTTGGGGATTACGGTTCGATCGATCAATCATGTGCTGTAGCGACAGATGTTGCGACGGTGGCCTTTGCTGCTGATGGATTTTTAACGGCTGATGTGACCTTTCCGAAGGGCGTTGTCTACGAACCGACAAACATAGAAAAGATTGGTTTATTTTTGGCTGATAATTGGTTGGCCATTTTTCCGTTGTTAATCGTCTTTTTAGTTATCGGCTTGTGGTTGAAATTAGGTCGAGATCCAAGACACGGAACAGTGATCGCGGAATATGAACCACCAGCTGGAATTTGGGCGGTCTATGCGGGTATTTTTGAGCGTGGCACTATCAGTAAGCAGGATTTAGTGGCAATGATTGTGCAGATGGCAGTAAAGGGTTATTTGAAAATCGTGGAAACAAAATCTGAGAGTGCAATCTTAAAAATCGATAAACGAGAAATCACCCTGATAAAACTCAAAGAGCCAACAGATTTAGACGAAGCACATCAAATGTTTTTCAATATAATTTTTGTGGGGAAGAATGAGATTAAACTTTCAGAAATCCGCGGAAAAATTAAACAGACTGATTATCAATCACTTAAAGCTGTGATAATTAGGTGGTTGACGGAGAATAGATATTACGCCAAGCGGTCATTTATGGTCCGAGCGATGTTTTTTGTACTCGCTGGATTGATTTTTATGGCTGGGATTATATTAGGTGGTGACTTTGGGGTTTTGACTGGTGGTAGCTTTGTGTTAGCGGCCATCGTTACAGCTTTCTTTGGTCAGCTGATGCCGAAGAGAACATTAGCTGGCGCAGAAATGTTGCGAAAAATTAAGGGCTTCCGATTATTTTTACGCACAGCTGAACGTTATCGGGCACAATGGGAAGAGAAAGAGGGTATTTTCTCGGAATTCTTGCCTTATGCGATCGCTTTTAATGATGTGAAACACTGGTCTTCGGTTTTCGAAGGAATTCAGAACTCTTATCCGCAGTGGTATCAGGGTTCGGGTAACGCTTTCTTGATTTCTAGTTTTGCGAATGATCTTGGCAATTTCTCGTCATCATTTGGTGGGGCGATTACTCCAGCGTCTCCGACTGGTTCTGGCTCGGGTGGTGGTGGTTTTTCCGGCGGTGGATTTGGCGGCGGTGGTGGATCGTGGTAGTAGGATGTTGAATCTGTTGTAATTGTTGATTAATAAAACAATTTCAACAAAGTAATCTGATCCAACATTTTCAACAACTTCAACAATCAAGTATAATATCAACGTATGGATATCTTCAAATCGGCTCAAAGTTCTTCAAAGATGTATGATGGCGCTACTTGCCGTATTCCAATGACGGAAGGTGAGCGCGAAATGTGCAAATCGGCCGGATATGTTCCAAGAATGTCAGACATTACTTGGAGAATTTTTCGTATCATGGCGGAATTTGTCGATGGTTTTCAATTTTTATCTGGGCTTTCTAAGGAAGTAACGATTTTCGGTTCGGCTCGAACGCCAGCTAACAATAAATGGTATCAAGAGGCAGAGAAATTGGGCCGATTATTAGCACAAAGTGGTTTTACGGTGGTAACAGGCGGTGGACCGGGAATAATGGAGGCTGCTAACAAAGGCGCATTTGAAGCTGGAGGAGAATCTGTTGGACTGAACATTCAGTTACCAAAAGAACAGCGAATTAATCCTTTCGTTAAAAGTTCCAAAGCTTTTCACTACTTTTTTACTCGAAAAGTTATTCTAACGGCTTCAGCTCAAACGTTCGTTTATTTCCCTGGCGGTTTTGGTACGCTTGATGAATTATTTGAAATCTTAACTTTGATTCAAACGAAGAAGATCGAAAATGTTCCAGTTGTTCTGGTTGGTGAAAGTTATTGGAATGGTTTAAAGAAGTGGATCACGGAAACTGTTTTGGGTGAGTATGACGTGATTAATGCGGAAGACATTGAAATCTTTAAGATCGTGAACACTGCCGAGGAGGCATTGGAATTCGTTAAAAAAACCAATGAGCGTTTGTTCTTCTAGATTATGTCACAAAAATTGTTGAATTTTGCGGCAGCTTTAAAAGGTGAGGGCGGCTATGAGCCATCGGCGCATGCTGAGGTGATTGAAGTTAGTTCGCCAGTATCGACGGCGGCAGTTTTTTATGAAAAGGTTCGTTCAACGATTGATTTTCAAGAAGAGCATTTATTGCGTCGAAATGCTATTTTACGTTTCTTGAAGCGAAATTTAGGTTCGGAAACTCCACGCAACGATCTGGCAGGTCAATTATTAAAAGAACTAGTTTGGGCGAAATATTTACCAAATAAATCGGTACCAACAAATTTTGTTGAGCAGTTAGTTCCAGTTTTCACTAAATACGAAACTTTACTTCGAGTCGCTGACGGTTTTAATGGCGACCGAGAATCTGCGGTTAATTGGATTTTGGACGTTTTTTCAACTGAATTGGAGTATCAGATTATTTCGCATACCGATGATGAATCTTTAGTCAGCTACATGTATGAAGAAATTAAACCTCGAGTCGCCTGGGATAAATCAGTCGGCTTGAAACCAGATGAACAAGATTTGTTTTTGTTCGTGGCTTGTCATCGTATTTTATTGACTTCAAATGTGGCGACACTGCGATATCGAATCATGACTTTGTATTATCCGGATTGGGCTGGAGCTAGTGCGCCAGAAAGAATTGCAGAGATCTCGTCTGGTTTGCGAAAAGTAGTGATGGTTGTAGATCGGGCAATTTTTCATCCGATTACCCAAAAACTTCAAATTCAAGTTCGGCGCAAGTCTGGAGTTTTCCGTGTAGTTTATGACGTTGTTCGTGCTCATAAAGACGGTTTATCTCCTTTAATTGATGATCCGGAGTTGATGGATTCGGCAATCGCCAAAGCATTGACCGATCGGACAAAGAAATTCAAGGAACGTCTCAGTCGAACGGTTTTTCGAGCGATTGCTTTCTTATTTATTACCAAGATGTTGTTGGCCTTAGTGCTAGAAGTGCCATATGATTTATTGGTCGAAAAAAATGCTAAATTTTACCCGTTAGCAATTAACATTTTCTTCCATCCAATATTTTTAGCTTTGATTAGTCTAACGGTTGGTATTCCTGAAAAGCAAAATAAAATTGATTATCAAACTGCAGTTAGGGCTTTGATGATTGGCGCTGATGACCGTCTACTTAATTTTCGAGTGAAGATTGAGCGTCGGAGCGTTTGGTCAGGTATTTTTGGCTTTATTTATGCTTTATTGTTTTTGGTGGTTTACGGAGCGATTGGTTATGCATTGGCGAAATTCGGTTTCAATTGGCTATCAACGACATTGTTCTTGTTCTTCATTTCGTTGGTGACGTTCTTTGGTATTCGTATTCGCCAATCAGCGAAAGATATCGTCGTTTCGGAAGGTCGCTCTGGTTTCTTTGGAACGATTTTCGACATCTTAGTTTTACCGATCGTCCGTGCGGGGCGTTGGTTATCGGTTAAAGTTGCAAAGATTAACGTTTTCATTTACTTCTTTGATTTTATCATCGAGTCGCCGTTTAAAGTGGCGATTAGAATTATTGAAAATTGGTTTACGTTTATCAAAGAAAAAAAGGAAGAAATCTAAACTATGTTGAGGTGGTTCGGTACGATTTTGGTTGGTGCCGTTTTATTGGCTACGGCTACGTCAGCTTTAGCTTGGCTGACTCGGGTCCGACCTATTGATTTTGGTGTAACTTTTTCCACAATCCGAACTGAACAATTGAATCTTGACGTTGAGCAAACTTTTTCCGCCATTTTAGATGATTTGAACGTCAAAAGGGTTCGAATTCCGATTTATTGGTCAGAGATTGAGGGCCGGCAAGGAACTGATAATTGGTCGCAAATCGATTATTTAATGAATCAGGCTCGTGACCATCAAGCTGAAATTATTTTGGCGATTGGATTAAAAGTGCCGCGCTGGCCAGAATGTTTTGCTCCAGATTGGACTTTGGCACTTTCTGAAGAGGAGCGTGATGAGGCTTTGCTGGCGTTTATAGCTAGGGCCGTTGTTCGCTATCAAAGTGATGATTCTTTAGAGCGATGGCAGGTGGAGAATGAACCACTTTTTACTTTTGGTGAGTGTCCACGACCAAACCTTTCACGTTATTTTAATGAAATAGATTTAGTAAGACAGATTGACCCGATACATCCAATTCTGGTCACGACTAGCGGTGAGCAGTCTTGGTGGGGAATGAATACTGCAACTGGAGATATATTAGGGGCAACACTTTATCGTTCAGTAGCTAATGGTTATGTTGGTCCAATTATTTTTCCGTTCAATGAGTTGTTTTATTTTTTTCAAGGTCAAACGGCACGAGTAACCATCGATAAAATAATTATTTCTGAATTGCAAGGTGAGGCCTGGAATGATGATCGAAACTACGAAGCCTTTACGGCTGATGATCTGGTGCGCAATGCGAAATTTGTTTCGCGAGTTGGAGTGGACGAAGTTTATTGGTGGGGTGCCGAATGGTGGTATTATTTAAAAGTAAATGGTGATAGTCGATTGTGGGAAACAGCCAAAGAAATATTTCAGAAATAATTTATGAAGAAGGGGGAGAAATTTGATTACGATGTCATTGTGATTGGTTCGGGTTCAGCTGGTTTTTCGGCAGCCGAATCAGCACATGACGCCGGAGCGAGTGTTTTGATGATCGAGGCTGGTTCGATGGGTGGCGAATGTCCGAATTTCGCCTGTATTCCGACCAAGGCTTTATTACGTTGTGCCAAATTTTACAATCAAGTTAAACATGAGTCAGAAAATTTTGGCGTGCACGCCAGTAAGGTGACTTTTTCTTTTAGGGAAATAATGGAACGAAAGAATTTAGTGGTGGAAACAATCACTGGTCAGGGTCAGCGCTTGCTACGATTAGCTCAAGAATTAAAAATAGATGTTATCCGAGGTCTGGCACAATTTCAGGATAATCATACGGTTGTTGTTAATAATAAAGTATTTCGTGGTCAAGCATTTGTTTTGGCGACCGGTTCAACTGATTTGGTTCCGCCAATTGATGGTTTAGTTGCTAGCGGATTTTTAACGTATAAGGACGCAGTTTCGATGAAGCGTTTGCCGGAAAGTTTGGCAATTTTGGGCGGTGGACCAGTTGGCTGTGAGCTGGCCACTTTTTTTGCCTTATTAGGAACGAAGGTTTCAATTATTGAGTTGGGCACTGGTATTTTGCCACGTGAAGATAGTGAAGTCGCTGCTTTGGCGATGCGTCAGTTAATGAAGATTGGCGTGCATATTTTTACTAAGACGGAAACAGTTAAAGTAGCCAATCGTGGGTTTCGTAAGAAGTTAACGCTTTCCGTTTCCGGTAAAGAACAGCTATTAATAGTTGATTCTTTGATTCTGGCGATTGGTAAACGGCCAAACATTGATCGATTAAAATTAGGCAACACTGGAATCAAGATTGATGAGCATGGTCGGTTTGCTGTTGACGCTTCGATGCAGACTAGTGTTTCGCATATCTACGCTGCGGGTGACGTAGCTGGTGGCTATTTGTTTACGCATACGGCGCATTTGGAGGGGCAGACTGCCGGTTACAATGCTGCGAAGCTCAAGTTTAAAAATCAACTTCGATGTGATGAGGCGGTTGTTCCGCGAGTGACTTTTCTTGACCCGGAAATTGCATCAGTTGGTCTGACGCCAGAACAGGCTAAGAAGTCTGGCCTAACAATTAAGGTGTCTAATTTTCCAATTGGTGCTTTGGGTCGAGCTATTTCTGACGGTCATCGGGATGGTTTGATTAAGATTGTGATTGATGCCAAAACTCGCCAAATTTTAGGTGGGCATATTATTGGTCACAATGCCGGTGAGTTGATCCATGAAATCGCTTTGGCGATGAAAGCCGGTTTAACGATTGATGTTTTAGGCGAAATGATTCACGCTTTTCCGACTTATTCGGAGGGGGTGGCGGCCGCTGCTTCAATCTGATAATATCTGGTCACTATGAGTAATGAAGTGGTGCTTGATATTGAAACACAAAATACCTTTGATGAAGTTGGTGGTTATTTCACGAATAAATTAAAAGTTTCCGTGGTTTGTGCATACTTTTACGCGACAGATACCTGGGAATCTTTTTTAGAGCACGAATTGAACGCGCTGAACAAGAAACTGGAACAAGCGAGTCGAATCATTGGTTACAATTCGATTGGTTTTGATATGCCAGTCTTAAATAATTATTATCCTGGTGATTTGTTGCAAATTCCTCAGCTCGATATGTTGGCCGAGATTTATAAATCACTTGGCTATCGAATTAAACTAGATTCTGTTGCTTGTGCGACCATCGGAACCAAGAAGAGTGCTAACGGTTTACAGGCCGTGGCTTGGTGGAAAGAGGGGAAGATCAAGGAGATCACTGAGTATTGTATGCAGGACGTGAAAGTGACCAAAGAAGTTTATGAATTCGGTAAGTCCAAGGGCTACGTCTTGTTTGATGATCGGATGGGGGAGCGCCGCCAGGTCGACATTGATTTCAGCGAACAAAAAACGCCAAAATCAGCCATAAATTTGAGTCTTGGTTTTTAGTAATTTTCCGACTCATCTTATCCACAGTGACAGATTTCAGAACCCAACCAGTAGTGGTATACTATTCAAGCCAACACAATAGGTAGTGTTGAGTGGGATCCCCAGGGGATCCTTTTAAAACCCTTGAATTAATTAAAAACCGCCGGTTATGTCGATCAATGTCGTACCACAGGCTGTGGCAACTGTTAGCACTGATGTTCAGGTCAGTGACGCTGTTTGGAATTTTTTAACTTCCATCAAATTTGTAAATAAACGTGGTGGTCGGGAAGAGGCTTTTGATTCTGCTAAACTCAAGAAGTCGGTGGAAACAGCGATGTTGGCCAGTGGTTTGACTGACGCATCTCGTACCGGTCGAATTACCGGTCAAATCATTTCTCGTTTGCAGAGAATTTATGATGGTCACTCAACGCCAGCTTCCGCTGACGTGCGTGAAGTGGTCACCATGACCTTGATCGATAACAACTTGGTTTACGTTGCTAAGAAATATTCGGCTTACCGTCAGGCTTTGGCGCCGAGCGCAACTGGAAGCATGATTTATGGTAAGGGTTTGGAATTTAAGCGTTATTTTACTAAAGAAGGTGTCCATCCTTACCAAGAGATCGAGTGGGAGATGCGCACTGCCAAGATTACTAACGAAAAGGGCGAGGCAATTTTTGAACAAAATAATATCGAAACTCCAAAAGGTTGGTCACAAACGGCGACTAACATTGTGGCGCAAAAGTATTTCCGCGGTAAAGTTGGCACACCGGAACGTGAAACTTCGATGAAGCAGTTGATTAATCGTGTTGCTGATACGATTTCTGATTGGGGTCGAAAGGACGGTTATTTTCAATCAGCAAATGACGCTCAAATTTTTCAGGAAGAACTGACGGCGATTTTAATTAATCAGATGTGTGCTTTTAATAGTCCGGTTTGGTTTAACGTTGGCGTTAACGCTCATCCGCAGTGTTCTGCTTGTTTCATCAACTCGGTTGAAGATGACATGCGTTCAATTTTGCACCTGACAACCACAGAAAGCATGCTGTTTAAGGGTGGTTCGGGTACGGGTACTAATCTTTCCAAGTTGCGCTCCAGCCATGAATATCTTGGGGGCTCTAATGGTCGATCGTCTGGTCCGGTTTCTTTCATGAAGGGTTTGGATGCTTTTGCTGGCATTGTGAAATCTGGTGGTAAGACTCGCCGAGCAGCCAAAATGGTTATTTTAAACGTCGATCACCCAGATATTTTAGCTTTCATTGAATGCAAAGCGAAAGAAGAACGTAAGGCTTGGACGCTGATGGACGCTGGTTATGATGGTTCGATGGATGGTGACGCGTATAGTTCAGTATTTTTTCAGAACGCTAACAATTCGGTGCGCGTGACCGATGAATTTATGCAGGCGGTGGAAGACGGTACCGAGTGGGTGACGCATGAGGTCACAACCGGAAAAGAATCAGTAAAGTATCAGGCACGGGACTTATTTAGAAAAATGTCTGAAGCGACTTGGCAATGTGGTGATCCTGGAATTCAGTACGATACAACGATCAATAAATGGCACACTTGTAAGAATACTGATCGTATCAATGCTTCCAACCCATGTTCTGAATACATGTTCTTGGATGATACCGCTTGTAACTTGGCATCACTGAACTTGATGAAGTTCAGAAAGTTGGTCAACGGTTTGCAGGAATTTGATGCCGAGTCTTTCAAGCATGCCTCTGAAGTGGTGATTACCGCCATGGAAATCTTAATCGGAAACTCTAGCTACCCAACGCCGGCGATCGAACAAAATAGCGTTGACTACCGACCGCTCGGTATTGGCTTTGCTAACTTGGGTGCTTTGCTTATGAGCCGTGGTATTGCCTATGATTCCGACGAAGGTCGTAATTTAGCGGCAGCGATTATGTCTTTATTGTCTGGTCACACTTATTACCAGAGCGCGAGGATTGCGCAGCGGATAGCACCAGCAACTGGTTTTGCACTTAACCGTGAGCCATGGCTAGAGGTGATCGGTATGCACCGTCAGGCGTCGTATGAAATGAATGCGCAGGGTGTGCCAGCTGATTTGATGTTCGAAGCCCGCAAGAGTTGGGACAATGCTTTGGATCACGGAACTAAATTCGGTCTGCGTAATGCTCAAATCTCTGTTTTAGCGCCAACTGGTACCATCGCCTTCTTAATGGATTGTGATACGACCGGTATTGAGCCAGATATCGCTTTGGTGAAATATAAATGGCTGGTTGGCGGCGGCATGATTAAGATTATCAATAACACCGTTCCAGAAGCACTAGAACGTCTTGGTTACACGCCAGAACAGTGCCAAGCGATTATTAGCCACATTGATAAAGTTGATACCATCGAAGGTGCGCCACACATCAAGCCAGAACATCTTTCCGTCTTTGATTGTGCCTTCAAGGCGAAGAATGGTTCCCGAACGATTCATTACATGGGTCACTTGCGAATGATGAGTGCTGTTCAGCCATTTATCTCTGGTGCCATTTCCAAGACCGTGAACATGCCAAACGAAGCGACGGTCGAGGAGATCGAAAAAGTTTATTTAGAAGGTTGGAAGATGGGTTTGAAGGCGATTGCTGTTTATCGTGATGGTTCCAAGCGACAGCAGGCGTTGACGACTTCGAAGGAGAAAGATGCCTCGAAGCAAACGGCTGCTGTAGTGGCCGATCCAGGTATCGGCCAGGTGAAGGCAGATATTTCCGTACCGACTGTTACCATCAAGCCAGACGTTCAAGCGCCACGTCGCCGACGATTGTCTGATGAGCGTCGAGCCATTACCCATAAATTCCAGATCGGTCCGCATAAAGGCTTTTTGACGGTTGGTTTGTACGATGACGGTAAGCCTGGGGAATTGTTCGTGACCATGTCCAAGGAGGGATCGGTAATTAGCGGTTTGATGGACGCTTTTGCCACTTCGATCTCGATTGGTTTGCAATACGGTGTGCCATTGCCAGTTTTGGTCAATAAGTTCGTTCACATGCGTTTTGAGCCATCTGGCTTCACTTCTAATCCAAACATTCGAGTCGCTAAATCGATCGTTGATTACATCTTCCGTTGGATGGGTTTGAAGTTCCTAGCACTCGATGATCAGAAGAAGATTGGCATTAATAATATCGAGACTACCGAAACGATAAATAGCGGTTCAGTTTTGGAAGGTAAGACGGAAGATGTTGCTGTAGGGGCCGATCCTGGTATCGGCCCACAAGTCGATCTGTTTACCGCGGCTACTGAACCAGCGGAGATTAATAGCAAGAAGGCTCACACGATGACTTTCGATAACACGTCAGACGCTCCAGCTTGTGATTCTTGTGGATCAATCATGGTTCGCAACGCCGCTTGCTATAAATGTCTTAACTGCGGATCGACATCAGGATGCTCTTGATGGGCTCACTATTATTTTCGCTAGTTCGTTTAGAAAAATGAGGGGACGATCCCTCATTTTTCGTCTATAATCAAAATTGTTATGTCTGACCAACCAACTCTCGACGATCGAATTAAAGGCCGGCAGGGGTACGGTTTAGTGCAGATGATCTATGGAAATGGCAAGGGAAAAACCACCGCCGCCTTGGGTCAGGGCATTCGTTGTGCCGGGGCTGGTAACAGAGTTGCGATTATATATTTTGACAAAGGTGGCGATACGCATTATAACGAACGCCTAATCATCTCGCAGATCGCGAACATCGATTTTTGGCCAACTGGCCGAGATCGAATTGACCCAATTACTAATCGATTTGATTTTTCGATTAATGACTTGGACCAGGAGGAAGCGCGACGCGGTTTAGAGCTAGCCAGAACAGTGCTAACTAGCGGTGAATATCAATTAGTCATCTTAGACGAAATCAATTCAACGATTAGTCTGGGGATGCTAGAAGAAAAAGCGGTACTAGAAATTATTGATCAGAAAAATCCAGAAGTTGAATTGATTCTGACGGGTCGCAATCCACCACCAGCCCTGATCGAACGATCGCACTTGGTGACGGAGATGAAATTAGAGCGTCATTACTTCTATTCTGGCGTGGCAGCTCGACCGGGCCTAGATTATTAGAAAAGTTTTGTTATACTGCTTTTATCAATTAAAATAATTATGCGTGTTCAAGAAATCCTTGAGGTTATTAATAAATTCGATCCGGTGGTTATTGCTGGAAAGACCTTCGAACCGGTAACTATCGATCAAGTTATTTTGGAGTCTGGAGAATCGGTTTTTTGGGCTCATGATAGTGATGGTCGTTGGCTTTCTATTGATTTAGAATCGGAGGAGGTGATTGCTTTTACCGATATTGAAGAAGAAATTGGAAATTCCAAAGACGTCGTTCTCTACGCTGGTGATGAATATGAATTTTCTTATGAAAGTTCGGCTCGCATTCGAGATGAGGACGGAGAAGAAGAGCTAGTTTCTTGGCGTGAGTTTGAAGCGATGAACGGATCGATTTTACGGGTGATGAGTTTTGAAGTTACTGGTGATAAAATCGTCTCTATGGGTGAGAAGGTGGCTGAAGAGTTATTGCAACTTCCATAATAATGGCCCGCGAACATTTTAGTAAAAAAGATTTCAAAAATAACGGGTGGCGATTGCGCGCTATCCGTTGTTTTTTTGTGATTGTGTCTTTAATTTTTGTCTTTCGTCTTTATTCGTTGCAGATTGTGAAGGCAAGTTATTATCAGGCTTTGTCATCCGACCAACATGATTTTTATCAGGAATTAGTCGCTCAACGTGGTGATATAATTATTACAGATTGGCAGGACAACGATAGTGAATACTTTGTGGCGACAAATGAATTTAGGGGCAAGGTTTACGCGGTTCCCCATGATGTAATTGACCCTATAAAATCAACAGAAATTTTGGCAAAAATACTAGGTTATGAATTACCGCAACCAATTCAAGAGACTGTAGTGCTTGAGGACCAGTTAATCGAAGTAGCTGTAGATCCATTAATTCTGGTAGAAGTAGCTGAGCCGACGCAATACGAAATTTTATTAGCTAGACTTTCCAAGGGTAATGACCCGTATGAGCCAATCGAACGCAACGTTCCGCAAGAGACTTTAGATCGGATAACTAATGCTAAGTTGGCGGGGATCGATTATGTTTTGGAGCCTGTTCGCGCTTACCCAGAAAAAAAATTGGGTGGTCATTTGATTGGTTTTTTAGGGCAGAACGATCAAACGGGTTGGAAAGGCCACTATGGCTTGGAGGGTTATTTTAATGATTTATTGGCTGGAAAAAATGGGTTTATAGATGTAAACGCAGATGCTAGCGGAAGATGGATAGGTTTAGGAGGCGGTCAGTTAGAGCCTGCGCTTGACGGTTCTGACATCGTCTTGACTGTTGATCGTACCATTCAGTACGAGGCCTGCAAGACATTAAAAGATGGTGTTTTACAAACTCAATCAAACGGTGGCGCAATAGTAATTCTTGAACCAAAAACTGGAAAAATTATTGCAATTTGTTCATATCCAGATTTTGACCCAGCTAATTACGGTCAGGTCGAAGATATCTCTGTATATAACAATTTAGCTATTTTCTCTGCTTATGAGCCAGGCTCGGTGATTAAACCATTGGTGATGTCTAAGGCAATTGATTTAGGCGTATTGACGCCAACTTCTAGTTTTGAAGATATAGGTGAGGTGAAGGTTGACGATTACACTATTCGTAACTCTGATTTAAAAGCTAATGGTTGGGTCACGATGACTCAGGTTTTGGAATCATCACTCAACACTGGAATGGTGTATGTTGAGCGGAAGATTGGAAAGGAGGCTGTACAATCGATTTTAACAAATTACGGATTTGGTACTCTTACTGGAATCGAATTAGAGACAGAGGCAAGTGGTACCATCGCTTCGCTAGAAAATACGTCGGAAATTTATTTTGCTACGGCTAGTTATGGTCAAGGTTTTACTGTTACGCCACTACAATTAGCTAGTGCTTACGCAGCTATTGCTAACGAAGGGATGCTGATGCAACCATATTTGATCGAAGAAATTCGGTTAGCCGATGGTACAGTTGAAGCTCGCACGCCAAAAACCATTCGGCAGGTTATTAGCAAGAAGGCGGCCGCCACAGTTGCTGCGATGATGGTTTCTACGTTAGAGAATGGGCATGGTCAAAAGGGCAAAGTTCCTGGTTACTACGTAGCTGGCAAGACAGGAACTGCTCAGGTAGCGAAAGAAAATGGCCGTGGTTATGAGATTGGGGTTACTAAAGGAACGTTTGCTGGTTTTGGACCGGTGGAAGACCCAAAATTTGCCATGGTAGTTTATTTGGATCATCCTCGAACGTCTGAATGGGCTGATGCTACTGCAGCGCCAGTTTTCGGGAAATTGGCGGCTTTTATGCTTAAATATTTTGAAGTGCCACCGACTAGGCCGATTCAATAAATTAAGAAATCTGGGGTCAGGTCCGGATAACGGATTTTATATTTATAATTGGTTATGAATCTGTGATAAAATAGCTTCATATGTCCCTACCTTTTGGTTCCATCGAAAACCCTTTCGCCAAACCAGTTCAACGTTCCAAAAATACTGCCGAACTTATCGGTAAGATTTTGGGTCCGGCGCAGGAGATGGCGTTTC
>CAYPRR010000005.1:4696-14267 GCA_964413245.1 uncultured Gammaproteobacteria bacterium | reverse complement strand
GATGGCGCGCCCATCATCAAGTCGCGCGCATTACCATCTTTAGGGAAAGCCATCACTTCACGAATGTTCGGTTCGTTCTGCAAAATAGCCAGAACACGATCCATGCCGAGCGCGATACCTCCGTGTGGTGGCGCACCAAACTCAAACGCCTGGAGCATGTGACCAAACTTGCCTTGAATCTCCTCATCGCTAAAGCCCATCACCTCAAAGACACTACGCAACGCTTCTGGTCGGTGGTTACGAATCGAACCGCCACCGATTTCAAAACCGTTGAGCACTACGTCATACTGCGTAGTAATGATCTCACCGATATTTTTCTTCTCAAGTAAATCAGCCATGAACTCTGGTTTTGGCGCAGAGAATGGATTGTGTGTAAACGTCCCCCCCTCCCTTCGCGAATGGAGGGGTCCATCCACCGCCTCATCGGTTTTCTCAAAAAATGGGAAATCTATAACCCAACAAAAAGCTAACAAGTTTGGATCATTTTTATCTTCACGCAAATCAGGACGATCAACACCGTACTTCGACATCGCCTGCGCATAAGTCATGCGAGGAAATGGCAACTGCTGAATCTTCTTTTCTGGGTAGAGAGTCTGTACGGTTTTAACCAGCATGCCTTCGATCAAATCCATGACGTCTTCCTGCTCAACAAAGCTCATCTCTAAGTCCATCTGGGTGAACTCCGGCTGGCGATCACCACGCTGGTCTTCATCACGAAAACACTTGGCAAACTGGAAATAACGTTCAATACCGCCGACCATCAATAACTGTTTAAACTGCTGTGGCGATTGAGGTAAGACGTAGAAATTCTGTGGGTGGATACGTGATGGCACCAAGTACTCACGAGCGCCTTCTGGTGTGCCTTTGGTAAGAAATGGCGTCTCCACTTCCATAAACTTTTGGTCGCAAAGATGACGACGCATGAACTGGAAGACGTCATGACGACGCTGCATGTTGTTATGCATGCGAGTAGACCGCAAGTCCAAATAACGATGGATCAAACGTGACTCTTCGTTAATACCACTCGTGTCTTTATCGAGTTCAAATGGTGGCGTCTTCGCTTCGTTAAGTACGGTGATCTTTTTAGCCAGCAACTCAACAGTACCAGTCGCTAATTTTTCATTAATTTGTTTAGCGCCGCGAGCCTGAACCACACCTTCAATTTCAATCACCCATTCTGGTCGGCACGTACCCGCAACTTGCGCGAACTCACCGAGCTCTTGTGGTACAGCCACTACCTGAAGCAAACCGTCCTTGTCGCGCAGATCAAAAAAGGCGACTTTACCCATGTCACGACGCGCATGAATCCAACCGGCAACGGTTACGGTCTCGCCAACTTTACTAACTGTCTCTGATGTAAAAATTCTTTTCATATTTGGTTAGAACCGTGCTAAATGTCCATCTGCGTTGTTGCAGGGGCCCAATTGTTCGTCGCCGTACGGTCTAGTACGTCTCCTCACAATTTTCCCTGCGCCTAGCATCTGGAACATTTTTCACTAGTTCTCAATTTAAATTTCTATAAAAATTCGCCCTCGCAAAACCACATTAGTGTGATTCTGTAAGGGCGAATTTCTCCGCGGTGCCACCTTACTTTGTTCTTTTCTAGCGTAGACTCCGCGGTTGTCAGCCCGCATCAACATCTAAAGATAGAGTAGCGATGATTGACTTTATTGTCAAAAAATTATACTATCCCGGTGCTGTTCGAAGAACAGTGTTTAATTCATTCACATTCATTATTATGAACGATGACATGAACACACCGGTTGTAGACCCAACACCAACCGAACCAGCTCCAGTCGAACCTTCGACTGAAACTGCCCCAGCCGAGCCAGCGACAGAAACCGCCGCTGAGTAAGCTCGCTTCGAGCATTACATCAAAAAACCCTGCAGAAATGCGGGGCTTTTTGTTTGACACGATTACGAATACGTAATAATATCTTCACGTTCATTGCGGATGTAGTTCAATTGGTAGAGCAGTGGATTCCAAATCCACGTGTTGCAGGTTCGAGACCTGTCATCCGCGCTCTTTCTCACTACAATCAGCCATTTTACGTTATCACCGATTACGATCGTCAACACGGCCCAAGCCATCCCCCCCCCCCGCCTCGCGGTGCTGGGGACTTTTTTTTATTCAATAATCTTGAATGTTTGAAAATTTGAGTCTGTTTTGAATCCTTGTAAATATCCGTTCACCTTTGTCTCTAACAAATTTTGCGTTCCATTATTTTTTATCGCCAACTGAATGACTCGCAAAATAAAATCATGGGCAACACAAATAACAATGCCTGACGGCTGCTTATTGATTGATGAAAAAGCTTCTTCAACTCGAGCCTTAGCTAAATCAATCGGTTCCACTTCGCCAGAAATCATTCCAGAAAGTACACGAAAATTAAGGTCAGAGATATCAATCACTTCTTCTGGCAAAGCTTCTGGATAAAGTTTCTTTAGATCAAAATGAACTTCCTTTAGTGCATCACAAATAGTTACCAAAGTTTTTTTACCCATTCGATTTTCAATATTTTCTGAAAGTAATTTAGCAGTGTCCTGACAACGCTGTGACGGACTAGCTATAACAGAAATACAATCTGATTCAGGAAGTTCCTTAATAAAATTATCAACTAGATTTTGCGTAAAGATTAAATCAATCGAAGGATTGAGCTGACCGCTTCCTAATTCACACAGAATTTTAAAAGGCATCTCAGCATGTGATTTATATGGGAGATCAACCTTACCGTGACGAATAAAAAATATTTGATGTGTCATATTAAGTAAATAGACAGGATGAGGCGAACCTCACCCTGTCACGCTAGATCGAGCCCTAAAGGATCTCGACCGTTCCCTGCTGTCCGTTGACGCGAACACGCATCCCATTTCTGAGCCGTGCCCGGGCGTCCGGAACGTTGAGCACCGCTGCGATCCCCATCTCTCGACAGTAGATCGCGCCATGGGCCAGTTGACCACCAACTTCGGTTACCAGACCTCCCTGCTGACCAATGATGGACAATACTGGCGTCCAGGCTGGATCAGTGGTCTGAGTCACCACGATACTCCCAGCATGGAGATGTTCAATGGCCTGACTGTCCTGAGGTGATTCGACGATGACTACCTCACCCTCAGTGATGTAGTTGGAGACGCCGATGCCACGGAGAACGCCGTCACCCGAAGGCTCAGGTGTTCGACCGATCGTCTCGAAATCATCAGTGAAGATGACTGCCGGCACACTCAGTTGCCGATTTGCGTTCCACAGATCACGTCGACCGACAGCCAGTGTGTGCAGCGCCTCACTCTCGTCGTCGAGCGGGTCGAGCGGGTCGAGGTGAAAGATCAAATCTTCACTCCAACCGCGCCGATGTCCGATCGCTGTCATGATCTGACGAGCTAGGTCAAAGCCACGTAAGTACTCAAACTTCACTACTTCACGCAGCGGCAGATAGCGTCGAGCGAGCTCGATCTGGTGATCTAGTTCACTAGCCGCTTGGGCCGGCAAAGATGCGAGCAAGGTGCCGCGCAACTCCGTGGCCCGGTGTACCGCTGCCTCCAATTCTTCACGCGGATCATGGGTGAAGCGCTGTGCCGTCTGTTCGACGATGTGCGGACGTTCATGATAACGCGGCTGAACCACATCAAGCTCATGAATGCCGAGATGGCCGAACTCCAGCATCACGCTCGCGAGATCGCGGTTGCCAAGCTTCAGATCCCACAGCGCCGTTCCGAATTGGAGGTTCGGATTGATGGCCATTGGGATCCCAGCAGTCAGCGTGCCAGCGTACTCACCTGCCCGCTCTGCGAACAAACGCTGCAACGTCCGCTGCAACTGGTCATAAGCGAAGAATCCGACCCGAGTCACCAGCACGAAGCGGCGACAAGCGTCCTCTCGAAGTGCTGCGAAAACCAATCGCAGACAGTCGACATCTGACTTTTCGCCACTGGCAAACAGTCGCTCAAGTTCGGTCACCCGAACTCGCCACGCCGGCCGCCAATCACGAACTGTATCGATGTCGAGTGCTTCGTAAATCGCACCGAAAGCCGCATGGAACTCTCGGTAACATTGCGAAGTGACAGCAGACTCTTCACCGTAAATGGTCTGTAGCCAATCCACACTTGGCGACTGCTCATACAAACCGATTTCCGGATAGTTTGCCCGACGCGGATCCTCCGCGATGCACGACAAGTAGTGGCTCACAGCCTGCGTGTACTGACCGATAGGAATACCGGCCACTCGATAGGTCATTGAATCGTGCGCGATGCTGACTCGCGGTTGACCACCGATCAGGACGAAGAACCCTTGCTCGAGCTCAGCGCCAATTTCGTAACCCATCGAACACCGACCGGTTCGAATCGCACCCTCACCATGAGCGAAGAGATGCGTGAACATGCCGAAGGTCATCCGACACGGATGAACGCCCAGAATCTCAGCGACGTTCTGATCAGTGTAGACGTCACCTTCAAGCTTCACACCGAGCGTTGCCAATCGCTCCTGCTCAGCGCTAAACAGCGCTTGAGCTTCAGTGATCGCCTGACGGCGAATCGATTCGAGATCGGCCACTTGCGTGGTGATATCCCGACACTGATTCACGAACAGTCGACCTGCACCATCAACTGCCCACTCGATGTCTTGTGGGCAACCGAAGTGCTCCTCGAGCTTGATGCCAATCTCCCAAAGTTGACGCAGCAACTCCAGGCTCATCTCCGGCCCAACAGAGCCAGTGACGTTGATGACCGAATCAGCGCCGCTGAAATCGATGTGATAACAGCGCGGTGTCCGAGTACCGGAGACCAGATCTTCGGCCACGCCATCCACCACCTCGATGATCATCCCCATGATTCGCCCCAACGGGTCATCAGTGAAGAGCACACCGGCCATGACTGCCGGCACCATCTCTTGGATGAGCAGCGCCAAGCGTGGCACGGGAACATTGTTGGCAGTAGCATAGGCGGCCACCGTCTCAGAGTTGAGCGCATCGATGCAACTCATGATTGCAGGCTGCAGATCGTTCTCACCGACGAAGAGCTTGGTGACGAACTGGCCGGCCCAGGAACGTTCCCCGTCTTCATCAGTTGCTGAACTGCGTACCGCCAGACCGTTCTGGTCGACGTTCAGATCAGCGAGTAGACCAGTGATCATCGGAAGATCAATTCCGGCTACGCGGATCTGACTGATGTCATCTCCGTCCAGGACCAACCCTGGCTTGACCCGCATCCCAAGTTGGATGAGGTCATGCAAACGGCTGATCTTGCCGCCAACATTGGTACGAGAAGAGTTCTGCAGATTGTGAAGCGTGTTCATGACGAAACCCCTTGTAGATGTAAAGAACCACCGGGACCTTAACAAAAAAGGCCCGCCTTCGCAAACCTTAACAAAATAAGGTTTAAGAGGGCGGAACTTTCCGCGGTGCCACCTCTGAATATCCCCACAAAATGAGGAACTTTACGTACTCCGTAGATATACGCTTGCCCTAGGTTACGGAGGCATGCCGGTTAACCACAAATGCAGTTAACGTCTCACCGGGTCCAATTTCACTGTGGTATCAGACAGGGCTTTCACCATCCCCTGTTCGCTAAGACTGACTCTCCATAGTTACTAATTCCCGGATCAATGACTTTTTTTATTTCAAAAGATCTAATAACAGATTAACAGACGAGTCACCAGACGTCAAATTGACATACTTCTATTCTGGCTCTAACCTTATCTCGCAACCTACGGAGTGCACCATGTCTCGTACCCTCAATCGCGCAACGCTTCCTTCACACGTCTGGCATCTCAAGGGCACCAAGCCCGGTCCCCGGGTCGTCCTCATGGGCGGCACCCACGGCGATGAGCTGACCGGAGCGGAACTAGTCCGCTTCGTGCTCAAGGCCTACGGCCTGCTCAACACCAAGCCGTGCTCCCTCGAGTGCCCGGACATCACGGGCGATCTGTTCCTCGTCTTCGGCAACCCCGAAGCGATGTTGCGGCGCAGTCGTAGCGCCACCGGAGGCAGTCGGGACATGAACCGCTGTTTCACGCCTGGCCAGATCAACCAGGAGAAGTCGCACAAGGATGCGCTGGACATCAAACGTGCACGTCAGCTTGCGCCACTGCTGGCGTCGGCTGACTACCTGTTCGACATCCACGCCACCAGCACGAAAGCCCTGCCCTTCGTCTGCTTCGGCAACGATTCGCTGGACCACCGAACGCTGTACAGCCAAATCCCGGTCGAGTTCGTACTGACGGACCCGAACATCTACCTGTCTCGGCCGGCTGGGATCGATGGCCTGGGTACGACCGACTCGTGGACCAACACCCACGGCGGGGTCGCGCTCTGCTACGAGACTGGCTGGGAGAACGCCGTCCGCGATGTTCCCAAGCACCTGCTGACGATCCTGCAGTTACTCGAACTCTGCGGCCTGGCCACAACCAGCTTCACCAAGAAGGTGAAGAAGGTCAACGACGTTCGTGTCCGTCGCAACAAGAACAAGGGCGTTCAACGCATCTACAAGTTGACCCACTGTAAACTAGTCGACAAGACCAAGAAGAGCTTCGTCTACGCTCCCGGCATCGAACAAGGCATATGGACGAACTTCTCCGAAGGTGCGCTGATCGGAAGGTACGATGACGGCACCGAAGTCTGCACGCCGCACGCCGGCATGCTGCTCTTCCCGACGGCCAGCCACAAGCTGCTCTTCGGTGCAAAGGTAGCGAACCAGTCGCTCTACTACATCGCAGAGCAGATCGACTGATCCCGCGTCACCGCCTCGCCGGCTACGCGCCTCCCGCCGACCAGCACCCGCTGGCCGGCATTTTTTTACCGTAGACAAAATAAAATATAAGCACTAGGCTAATTTATGCAGTGAGGCAGTCATGAAAAACCTTAGTCGTCCTTTAGCACTATTTCTGTGTGTTTTCACGGTCCTGATTGGATCGTCCGCCTACATTGTCTACCACAATGTTCTGCGTGATTTTCCGAAGGATGCGGGCTTCTTCTGGTTCGTTTTCTTTGGAATGGTGGCGATGGTGGGCTTTCCAAAAAGCCTTCAACGTCCATTTTATCCAGAAACTTCAGGAATTGTTGTGTCGCGTGTGGTGCGACAGGTCGGCTTCAAATTGCTCGCATTAGACGCGCTGTTTTATACGCTGTCCTTCGCCTGCACTCTGTACGTTATCAAGAGCAAAGAATCTGGCGTTGTGATCACACTGATGATCGTGAACCAGATCCGACCAGCAGCAAATGCGTATTGTAGCTTCGTCGTTTTGGGCGACAAGTGCAATAACTGGTCAGCTTATCTGATCGGCACCGTCATGACGCTTATCGGTGTAGTGCTTTACCGAAATCAATCACTTCTTGCTGATGGCAGTATTGCTGGACTGGACATCATTCTAGTCGCCCTGCTGTCGTCAGCGTTGAATGTTTGTCAGGGGCTCCTTGATGCTAAGATTCGTCGAGGCAATGCCATGCTGACGCAATTTGATGTTGTGATCAGCGTGATGGCGATGGCGACTCTGTACGGAGTTATCTGGATGTTCTGTGCATCAGCTCCGAACTTTCCGCCACTGCCTACGCTCAACCAATTTGCAGCACTGATTTACATCGGAGCCATCCCAACCGGATTAGGCATGCTCCTCAAAAATACTACTCGAGACGTCTTAGGCGTGCATACCAACGACGCCATCGGAAGTACTCAGCCGATTTTTGCTCTGATTATTGGAGCGCTTCCATTTGCCTGGTTCACTCAAGAACATCCAGAGTTCAGCTGGGTTCAGTGGCTGGGAATTGGTATGACCATTCTTGGTGCCATGATCGTCGCTGTGTTCGCCAAGGGTGAGGCGGCCGCCAACAAGCAGAAGTAACAAACTCTGCAGCTACCGATCCTTCACCGGGTCGGTTTTTTTATTCAAAAAAATGACCGGCCCAGGTGAATCCTGAACCGGAGATAACTTCGAGCAATCAGCCCTATTCGATCCGAAAGACCTTTCGGAAAAAGGCCAACTCTGCCTCTAGCGCCGTGGCGATATTTTCCGCCTGGCGAAACCCATGCCCCTCATTTGCGAAAGTGATGTATTCGCAGGCAAGTCCCTTAGCCTGCAACACGGTGACCATCTTCTGCGCCTGCACTGGCGGGACCGCCTCGTCAAGTAATCCCTGGAACAAGATCATCGGACAGTCGAGCTGATCGATGGCGTTGATCGGCGAACGCTGTGCCCAGAGTGATCGTGGCACTAGACTATCGAGGTAACGAGACTCAAATTTGTGCGTGTCGCCTGAGAGTGTCGATAGGTCGCTAATTCCGTAGTAGCTCACACCGACCTTGAAGGTCCGATGAAAAACCAGAGCACACAGCACAGTGAAACCGCCAGCGCTACCACCACGGATAGCTGCCCGTTGCGGATCAACCAGGCCATGTGTTGCTAAGTACTGCACACCAGCCACACAGTCAGCGACGTCGTAAACGCCCCACTGACCACAGAGACGATCGCGATACCGACGACCATAACCGCTACTCCCACGATAGTCGACATCGAGCACGGCAAAGCCCCGACTAGTCCAGAATTGAATATCCGGACGAAAGCGACGCGAGGTGCTGGACGTTGGACCACCGTGAGCGATGACGATCAGTGGTGGCCTCTCGTTCTCCTGTGAAGAAGCTGCGGAATTACGTGGCGGGTAGAAGAATCCGTGCGCCGAATCGCCCTCCGTTGTTGGAAACGTGATGGCCTGTGGATGTGAGATGGTCTCTTTATCCACCGGCAGATCACCGCCAATGCGTTCAACCAATTTTCCGGCTGAATCGAAGAGGAAGATGCTCGATGGGAGATCTGGACCGCTCGCTAGAACGGCAACCCGACAATCGCTACAACGTACCTCCTGAATTTCAATGGCTTCGGGTGGTAACCAAGCCAGATCGATATCCGCCACTTGGTTGGTAGCACAGAGCTGATAACAATTCTCGCCACGGGTGGCAGAGAAAAGCATCTGGCCAGGACCAAACTCGTACGAAGCCTGCCCCAAATACCAGAGCGGCGCGCCGATGTCGCCATTGCGCACCACGATCGACTTCACACTGCCATCACTATACTGGTAGATGTTCCACCAGCCAGTACGGTCAGAAGAAAAATGGATATGTCCATCAGGCGACCAGAGCGGCTGAATGATGGATTCAAACGGCGCTTTTTCTCCATCGATCAACACCCGACACTTCGTAAGTCGGCCTGCTACGGTCACTCGAGCCAAGCACAACTTCGTTCCATCCCAGGGCATCCGAGGGTGCCGCCACTGGATCCAAGCCAGCTCCTGCCCATCAGGCGAAAGGCGTGGCGCAGCGTAGAAGTCGGCGCCATCTTGAAGCACATTGACCAGTCCAGTCTTCAGGTTGATGGCTACCAACTCGTTGATTGCCTCCTGTTTGCTGAACCGGTGATCTTCACGAACCGCGATCAGGCGACCACGGCTTGCATCGATCACCATGTCTGCGTAGCGCACTGCTTTCGCCGCCGTCACTGGCTGAGGCTGCTGCCCCGGGAGCACTCGGTAGATGCGGCCATCTTTCATGTTGCTGAAGTAGATCACCCCAGAGACAACAACCATGGCTGCAC
>CAYPRR010000005.1:0-4686 GCA_964413245.1 uncultured Gammaproteobacteria bacterium | reverse complement strand
CACCGCCGTAACTATGCACCTGACTACCAGCGCTAAATGGCGCTGGGGTCATTTCATCTCGGCGACCGCCTTGAAGGCGACGCATAATCACCCGCCGTCCTTGCTCATCTGGTCGAGACTCGATCCAGTAAAGCGTTGAACCATCCAGGTGAACCTCTTCGATCTTGGTCGAGGCGGTGGCTACCAAACTAGCAGGAAAAACAGACGGCCAGAGGCCATAAGACAAACGCATGTAAGCTCCTTGGGCCCAGCCATCTTCTACAAAAATGCCAAATTTGTAAAGTAAAAAAAATGACCGGCGATGGAGAATCTCCACAACCGGCTGAGCGCCTTTTCAGCGCAAGTGCTGCTTGAGTGCGGCGACGAAGCCTTCGAGGGTGCCAGGGCGCAAGTGATGAGGCATCACGCACACCTTGTAGACCGTCACGGGACAGCTCGTCACATCGCAGGGGACACTCGGCACCATGTCACTGCGCAAGTGCAGATGCTCCAGTGGCGCCAGCTTGCCGCCTCGAGACTTCTTTCGCATGAGCAGCTTCTCGGGGATCTTTCCGCTTTCCGTCAGCACACGAAACGGCAACATGTTGACGTCAGTGTGATACGGCATGGCTTCGACGATCTTTGGTAGCTCCCTTGCGAACAGGTCGGCCAGACGTTGCCGAGCGTCCAGGCAAGCCCGAACGTACTCGCGCTGTGCCCTGATCCCACCGGTGCGAAATTGGTAGTAGGCCAACACCGCCGGCAGGGCCGAACGTGAACCAGAGACGCTGTCATCTTCACCACCACGCACGTAGTTGACCTTGCGGGCGACGAGCGACGAGAGCCCCTTCCGGCAGAGGAAAACTCCGGCCGGATACGGTAGACGCCCCATCTTGTCACCATCGATGGTCACCGACATCACCGCCGGATGCTCGAAACCGATGCGCTCCGAGCTGACGAACGGTACGGTGAAGCCGCCGAAGGAGGCGTCAACGTGAACGTAGATTCGGGCCGAGGTCTCGTGATGCATCCGCTCGACGAAGTCGCTGATCTGCCCGATCGGGTCGACCGAGCCCATCGAAGTGGTACCGACGGTCGCCACGATCATGAAGCGTCGGAAGCCGTCAGCGTACTTGAGGCGGAAGACCCGCTCCAAGTCTGCGACAGACATCTCGTAACGGTCATTGGTGCCGACGAGATTCACACCCGAGCCAGAGTGATCTGGCAAGAACAGGTGCGATTCCCGACAGCGAGAACACTGCGACCACTGGCCACCACCCAGATCGAGGAGATGAGCCGCCTTGTTGACCGAGTAGTGCACGAGACTACTGGCCAGAACGACCGTTCCCAGCCCCTGCGGGTTCTGCTGTCGACGCAACCACTGCCGGCCGATCCACATCCCCTGCAGGTTGGCTTCAGTGCCACCGCCGCAGAACAAACCATCGACCGTCTCGGGTGTGCCGCCGATCATACCGGACAACATCCAGAGCGCCTTGGCTTCGATGCGTTGAGCCGTCTCGAACCCACCCTCGCCATCCTGCTTCCTGAAGATGCCCTTGTAATGCACGCCGTGCGTGTGCGTCCCGATCAAGTTCGGGTTCTTCGCAAGCAGACCGAGGACGATGCGCTCAACATCTGCATCAACTGGAAGCTTGTCCAGATTGGTAGCGAATGGCAAGTTCGTTCCCGGATAGCAGACTGGTGGCACCTTTGCCTGGTAGAGACTGTCGATGCTACCGATCTCTTCGATCAGCTCATCGACACCGTCTTTGCTCACACCTTGCTCAGACCATCGCCAATCGATGGTCGGTTTCACTTTTGTCCTTGACATGTTCACTTCCTCGCCATGGAGGGAAAAATCCACGGTCGATTCCAGCTTGCGACCTGTTCTTATTTTTGTCAATAAAATACGGCCTGGAAGCGAACTTCCAGGCCTGACCGCTTGGGCTGACGACTAGTAGGTCGGTACGCCCGTAATCGCCTTCACCGCCTCGACCGTGGGGGCGACGATGCCTCGCATCCTGGCACCATGGCTGTGCAGAACCTCGAGTGCCAGGCGTTCTCCGCCTTGAGCTTCGAGCTCACGGCGTCGTTCCTGGATCGGGGCGAGCAGTGCGTTCACGTGGTGATCCAACTTGAGCTTGCAGTCGCCGCAGCGCAGGGTGCCACTACGGCAGCCAGCGGCCACCTCGAGCTCGTTCTGCGTGTCGCCGATCATCCGGTGAAGACGGAAGACTCGGCAAAGCTCGGGATCGCCCGGCTCATCACCCACCCGCGGTTCGACGGCGTCTGCTTGTGGCAAGCGCTTGTCAGCACCCAGAATCTTCTTCTTCACCACCCCGGGCAAGTCGTCCAAGTTGACTGTCCCCTTGGGTTCGCTCTTGCCCATCTTTCCGGCCCCTTTGAGTCCTGGAAGGCGTAGATGTTGTTCGCTAGCTTCCGGTTCGGTGAAGAACCCTGGTCGCTCGCAGTGGAAGTTGAAGCGCCGAGCGATGGCGCGAGCCAGCTCAACGTGTTCGAGCTGATCTTCTCCCACCGGCACCAGCGTTGCCCGCGGCCCCAAGATGTCGGCGGCCATCAGTGCTGGGTACATGAGCAGTCCACCTGACGGATTGCTCACCGCCCGCTCCTTGTCCTTGAAGTGGTGCATCCCGAGCAGCTCAGACAACGGCGTCAAACAACCCAGGATCCAGGCCAGCTCGCTGGTCTCAGGGACCGAGGACTGGGCGTAGATCAGCACGTTGTCGGCCTCATGGTCAAGACCACACGCCATGTAGTCCAGGATGATCCCGGGTACATCACGCAGCCGCTCAGCCGCGGACGCGGCGTTGCTGCCGGTCGTCTGACCGTGCAGATTAGCCACGAAGAACATGCAGAAGTTCTTCGGGTCACGCGCAAGTGCCGCGAGCGGCAGCATGGCGCCCATCAGGTTGCCTAGGTGCAACCGACCAGTGGGTCGGATACCAGTGATGACACGACGACTAAATACACGATTGCTGTTCATGGTGAACTCCTTTGGTGAATGTTCAAACCACCCCAAACCCTAGCGCAGAGGACCAAATTGGTCAAACAAAAGGGTTTTTCATATCAAAAATCACTAGTTTGGTTTGATTATTAAATCGATCTTCGTCAAAACCGTACTTACGAGCGTACAAAGTGTCCGTTGAACAAAAAAGGGCTTTTGCATAATCAAAACCCATCTTTTCTGAAACTTCCCTCACCTGTTCCTCGCTCAATCCTTCGATTTCTACAAACGGCTCCAAAAATGGCCACTCGTCAATCGTAATTTCAACACCATCTAAAGACCACCGCTCACGTTTAGTTTCCTGAAAAGCTTTACGCTCTGCCCCTAATAAAGTCAGTAGTTGCACCGTTGAATCAAAATCGCTAACCGTCACACAAATTTCTTTTTGATCCTCAATCCGATCGCCATCAACAATCTTCAAACTCATAGTCACCTTATCGCCCTCATCACGAACTCGTAACCATCCACCAGAAATTTCATGGCCACTTGGCAAATTAAATACGACTCGCTTTTGCAAAAACTCTGGTCGCCTCAACTCTGCACCAGCCTTCTTTAATTGCTCACGCACTATGTCCTTATCAATTTTTTCAAAAGTCGCTTCGTATTCAATATTCATAGATATTATTTTTTAAACACTCTTCAGAGCTCGCCGACGTTCGCGATAATCAGGAATTGTTTGTGCCACCAACTGCCAAAAATCTTTAGAATGATTATGCTGTACACAGTGGCAAAGTTCATGAACTACAATATATTCAGCCAACTTTGACGGCAATAAAACAATTTTATAATTAAACGATAAATTATTAGCTGAAGAACAACTTCCCCAACGAGTGCGCGGATTCCGGATACTCAACTGGCCGAAACCGATTCTATAATGTTGATTGTAAAATTTCAAACAATCGGTTACATAAGCCAAAGCCTCACGTTTATACTGTTTATATTCCGCTGGATTAAAACGAAAAAGCAATCGATCTTTTAAATCAATAAATTTTTCTTGTTGTTCTTTAATCCAACTATGTCGTTCGTGAACTAACTGATCGATCTTGGTTTTAGAAACTCGCTTCGGCGCTGTCACCACAATTTGTCCACCCGGATGCACCGCGATCTTAACTCGTGGCGATCGAACGCGACGTAATTGATAATCGATTAACATTTTATTTCAAACTTTCTAAATCACCCAAAACTTCAGCCACATGTTCCGAAGGCTTAACGTCTTCGTAAATCTTAGTGATCTTACCTTCAGGATTAATCAAAAATGACCAACGCATAATTCCCATATACGTTCGGCCCATGAACTTTTTCTCAGCCCAAACCTCATAGTCCTTCACCGTTTGCTTACTCTCATCTGAAAGCAAAATAAACGGCAGATCATATTTATCGACAAACTTTTTGTGAGATTTAACCGGATCAACACTTACGCCTAAAACCGTTAAACCAGCATCCTTAAAATCTCCCCAATTATCTCTAATCGAACACGCTTCAACCGTACAACCTGGAGTGTCATCCTTCGGGTAGAAGTACAACAAAACCCACTTTCCAGCATAATCACTCAACTTTTGCTCATGTTTAAATTGATCAGGTAGATTGAATGCTGGGGCTTTGTTACCGACTTTTATCATATATGTTTGATTATATAGTACTTTCGAGAACTAGTGATAAATGCTCAGCAGCTAGGCGCGGAT
>CAYPRR010000004.1:7852-16832 GCA_964413245.1 uncultured Gammaproteobacteria bacterium | reverse complement strand
AGCTGGTTCAGGCGTATTTGAACCAGACCGGGAGGAACCGTCGCAAGCCAGAGAGTGCCGAATTATCCAAGCAAGCGACAGCGCAGGAATTAGCTGATGTCTTTTGTTTTACTTTATTGTTGGCGAATAAGTTAGATATCGATTTGGAGCAGGCGGTTAAAGATAAGTGGATGAAATATTTGGAGTAGTTATCCACAGTTTATCTGTTCTATTTTTGTTCGGTTTCTGATAGAATGGATTTATGGAGCAATCTCACATTGCACTATTTAAAGGGAAGCAGGTTCGAAGAATTATTCATCAAAATGAATGGTGGTTTTCGGTTGTCGATATTATCGAGGCGCTGACGGATAGCTTGAACGCCAACGATTATTGGTATCGAATGAAGGATCGGGTGAAGCTAGAAGATGAAATTGAGTTATCGACAATTTGTCGACGACTGAAATTAAGATCATCCGACGGCAAGATGTACGAAACAGACTGTGCAAACACGGAAAATATTTTTCGTATTGTTCAATCAATTCCTTCGCCTAAAGCGGAGCCTCTAAAACGCTGGTTAGCCAAAGTTGGTTTTGAGCGAGTGCAAGAAATTGAGAACCCAGAACTGGCGAGTAAGCGTACTAGGATGTTATATAAATTGAAGGGTTATAGTGATGATTGGATCGAGAAGCGCATGCGGGGCATCGTTATTCGAGAAGAGCTAACGGATGAGTGGCAGAAACGTGGTGCACAAGAGGATACAGATTATGAAATTTTAACGGCCGAAATTTCGAAGGCGACTTTTGGCGTAACACCAACCGAGTATAAAAAGTTAAAAGGATTAAAACGTGAGAATCTTCGTGATCATATGGATGATTTCGAATTGATTTTTAATATGCTCGGAGAGCGTGCGACGACCGAGATCCATCGCACGGAAAATTCACAAGGTGCAAAAAAGTTAAAAGCTGACGCTAGGGCTGGCGGTCAGATTGCTGGTGGCGCTCGAAAGAATTTAGAAAAACGTTTAGGCCGGTCGGTTGTTTCAAAAGCAAATTGTTTGAATAAACCAGAAAGTAAAAAACGTTTGGGATAATTTATGTCACCGTGGTTCGTTTACATGGTGCGTTGTTGCGACGAGAGTTTGTATACTGGCATCACGATTAATATTGAAGAGAGGATAAAAAAGCATAACGTCGGGTTGGGGGCAAAATACACGCGCTCTAGAAAACCGGTGGCGTTGGTTTGGAGTGAGGAAGTGGAATCGGAGAGCGTGGCGAGGATTAGGGAGACGGCGATCAAGAAGTGGGATAAAAAGAAGAAAGAGCAACTAGTAGTCGATAATGTAGATTAATCACAGCAGATCGATGTATAATACCTAATATGCCCGAAGGTGGTGGACCAAATAGACTTCCAAAACACGACGCACAATTGCGAGCGGTAAACGTTAGTGATGCCGAACTCGATTGGGACAATACGCCAACAAAAAAACAGCCGACTAATAAATTATATAAATTACCAAAAATATCCATTGAACGACCGCAGGGCACCGTTGCATTACGTAAGGCTGACGATTTGCTTCTTTCGGGGCTTGTAAACCGCGATAATCTGGAGTTGCTTCCAATTGAACATACTAATGTTCCTATTGATACAACTTTTGAGCAGAAATCAGATCCAACGATTTCTCCGTTGCTGATTCGTGATAATGAGGAGTATGAAAAGGGTCGGATTGCCGAGCATCCTGAGAAAGCAATCGATCGGCGACGATTTGAGCGTAGTCACAGTGTAAGCCGTGTTACAAGTGATATACAAGAAATTATTGGAATCCGAGATGCCAATAGTGCAGGATACGAAAATATGCGATTTGGACGTCAAAGTGCAGATGTATTTTTTCGTCTTGAATCAATGGCTATCGCAACATCACAAGAAATTTGGAGAATACATTATTGGAAAAATCAACAAGACCGAATCACTAGATCAGAGAATTTATTAGAGAATCATCTTGTTGATAACAAAATTATTGCACGGGTATTTAGTGGAGATTTGCTTCCAAGTCGTCCGGAGAATATGGAAGATGAGATGATTATTGTGGCGGAATTGGAGTTTGAATTATTAATTGGCGAGCTTAAAGAGTTGCAAGCTAACGGTGCACAGGAAGATGTTGTTTTTAAGAAGATATTGGAACAGGTCAACGCATTTCCATATCGTCAAACAGCAAATTCACTTCTTAAGGCATTTGCTGGGCGGAGTCGTGAACATTCACGAACCAAGCGTGGATTTTTAGTTGAGTTGGCGCGTGCAAACGAATTACCGGGCTTAAATTGTGAGGGGCGTGCAAAAATGTTCGCAGGTCTACTTGAAGCGATCGGGTACGATCCAATGGATGATATTTTTGTAAATTGGCCAAAAAATCATGTACAGATTCTACTCAAACAAAAGGATGGCACATGGTTAGCGTTTGAGGGTAGTAATCGTAGGCCGTTCATTCAGACTTTTGCGGGGCAAACCGCAGGCGTTTGTACGCTACAAGAATGGAAGGAAACTTTGTATGGCTTGCCAAGCGCCGATATGATCGCGTCAGTAAAACCTGAGATAAAAGTTATTCAAAAATCATCCGATGAGAAAGGTGAACCTGCATGGAAAGAAGGTGGGCTAGAGAAAGTGATCAGTAACGCACTCGACGTTGTGAAAGATGTAGCATCGGTTTCTGTTGCCGGGATTGTAGGTGCATTTGCCGGAAAACCTAACGAGGAAGAGCATATTAAAAGTGCGTATCCTGTATTTGAGGTCAAGGAAGGAGCTACGGATAATAAAGCAAATGGATTAAAAGAATCGCCACAAGTTAATAATGTTGCTCACGGTCACATAGACTCACTGCGTAAAATTCTAGCTCCTCGAATTGCTGCTACGAAACGTATATTTAGTGCTGAAGTAGGCGTGGCAGGTACAGCCATTGCGGCAATTGCTGCTGGTTGTTGGTTTGCTAACGGTGCGGCAAATGCGTCAGAAAGTAATAGTAATACACTTGCAACGGCAGATGAAGTAAAAAAAGAGCGTGACGAATGGCAGGAACTCACGCAAGCGGCGTTTCACGAAGTTGCTATAGATAGCTCGCTGGCCCCATATGTATTTAGTGAGTTTGATTTGGTTGGTAAGACGCAAGAGGGTGAAATTGAGCAACGAGATGAGAATGGCGTAACGATTCATACTATCAGGCTTGCCGACAGCGTGCGCACAATGTCGCCAGGTGTATTTGAGAGCATGGTTATAAAGGACATTTCGCAACGGGTCGAAGGAGGACATAATACCGTCAGTAGGTGGGCGATCAGTGGTAAAAATCTTGATGTACACGCTGCACAGAGTTCGATTGCAGATCTGCCAAAAAAAGGTGAATTTATAGTTAGTGATTTGGCGGGTTCTGAAATAAATTTAGATCATAATCAAACTCTTAACATAACATGGCAATTGACTTCCGATGATGAAAATGAACAAATCGAGCTCGTCTTTAATGCAAGTGATAATGGACCGACAGACGTACGTGGCCCAGCTTTCGCGGATGATTATTCTTGGACGTATACAATGCGCGATAAAGACGTTTCTGTACTCGCGACCATTCACCAGATCGAAGACATCGTTCTTTATACGCAGTACGGATTGTCTGGCTGGCAAGCTCCGCTACGCGATATAAAATAATCCGTTATCCGGACCTGACCCCTTTATAGACCCCTTTATTATTGGCCGAGAATTGACGGTTTTGGCTTTTATTGGTACTATCCTGCCAGTCGAAATCGTTGGTATTAGCCACGATCTATGAGAGTTGGGACAATAACCGCTCCGCAACCATAAAGAAAGAGGTGGCAATTATGTCCAATATTGAAATCAAATGTAAAAAAGGGGAGACTTTCGAAGCGATGTTTCGTCGTTTTACTCGTCGTATCCAAGATAGCGGTAAGGTTCTAACTTTGCGTGCTGATCGTTATCACACTAAAAAGCCAAGTAAGACCCGACGTCGCGATTCTGCCGTTCGTCGTATCGAAATCGGCGTTAAACGTGAATATCTTCTCAAGACTGGTAAGCTGGTTGAAGAAGAGCGCAGAGGCGGAGATAACAGAAAGAATTAATGAAATCGGGGTTTCGGCCCCGGTTTTATTTTTATACGCTACGCTTGGACGAAATATTAGTCTCTCATTCGCTCGGGCTCGGTGATCGACTGACGTATTCACCCAGGATGAATTAGTGGTGACGTCAGTGAACCACCAAGCAGTTCCTCACTCATTTGATACTAATATTTCGTCCAAACTTCGCTTGCTCAGCATTCATTTCTAGTTTACTCTGTATTCATAATCTACAAGCTACCTACTACAAGCTAATTTTATATGACATTATCCGAACAACTCAAAGCCGATATCATTTCAGCTATGAAGGCTCGTCAGCCAGAAGTGTTAGACGTGCTACGTATGCTTTCGACTTCGGTGAAGAACAAAGCAATTGATATGAAGAGGGAGTTAGACGATGCCGAAGTCTTGGTAGTGATAAAGAATGATATGAAGAAATTGCAAGACGCCTTAGTTGATTTTACAACGGCGGCTCGCGAAGACCTGATTAACAAGACCAAGGAAGAAATCGAAATTATCAAAAAGTATTTGCCACCAGAAATGTCGACTGAAGAATTGGAGGCTAGAATTCGTGCCAAGTTAGCTGAGCTCGGAATTAAAGATCCAAAAGATATCGGCAAAGCGATCGGTGCAGTGATGGTTGATTTGAAAGGTTTGGCAGATGGTTCACGAGTAAAAGCGATGATTGAAAAAATATTATCGTAGGGGCAACCCCATGCGGTTGTCCTGTGTCCACAGCAACGTCGGGTGATCCCCGACGTTTTGTTGTATAATGATTATGTCCTGTGAAATTAATTTTACCTGTGATTTCTAAAATTAAATTAACGAAATTTGTTGCTGGTTTAGCTACTTGTTTCGTTTTTTTTGTTTTATCTACAAATCCGGTGTTGGCTCAGCTGGATTCAGCCGAGTCGCTTGCAGAGACTGCTGGCCTAGCTACAACTAGCCTGACAGAAATAATAGGAACTCTCATTAATGTATTTTTTAGTTTACTTGGGATTGTTTTCTTGGTGCTCACTATTTACGCTGGATGGTTATGGATGACGGCGGGTGGTGAAGAGGAAAAGGTCCAAAAGGCGAAGGATGTCATGATCCGCGCTGTCGTTGGTTTGATAATTACACTTTCAGCATATTCGATCTCAGTATTCGTTATCAATGCTCTAACTGATGCCGGTATTACTGGAAGCGGTGGTAGCAGTAGTAGTGGCGGAGGGAGCTCATCGTCGTTTGTTTCAACAGAAGCACGTTCTGCTTCGCTCGGCGATGGTATTACAGATCATTATCCTGCTCGAGGGGCGTCTGACGTTTCTCGGAATACTAGAATTTTCGTGACTTTTTCTGATGCAATGGACATCGAATCATTTATTAATGGTTATGATGTCGGCTCTACACCAGAGGATGTCTCCGATGATACGTTGGCTACGGCAATCAATAGCACTAACGTAAAAATTTATGTGACAGAAGAGGGCGAAGACAACGCTTTATCTGGAACTGATGTTGCGGTTGATTTTACGGATGATCTTAAAACGTTTGTTTTCTATCCGCCAATTTTAGGTAGTTCAACACAAGATATCAACTACACTGTCTATCTAGATGACGCCATTAATAATTCTAGCGGTGAATCTATAGTTGACACTGGTGGTTATGAATGGACGTTTACAGTTGGGACAACTATTGACCTCACTTCGCCAACCGTAACTAGTGTTCGTCCAGTTGCTGGTGGTATCTATGATCGTAATATTACGGTTGAGATTGGTTTTAGTGAAGCTATTGACCCAACTTCAGCAAGTGGTATTCGTGAATCAGATAGTGGTTTTGATAACATTCAAGTTGCTGGGACTGCTGGTACGCCGATTACTGGTGAGTATGAAATTAGCAATGGGTATAAGACGGTTACTTTTACTACAGACGATTCGTGTGGAACTAATTCGTGTGGTGAGACTATTTATTGTCTGCCTGCGGATCAGATTATTTCAGGTTTGATTAAATCAGCTACACCAGGAAAGACTCCGCCGCAGGTGACTGAATTTCCGTATGATGGTGTAGTTGATGTCTCTGGAAACGCACTTGATGGTTTGGAAGATAGCACTTACGCCGATTATGAATGGTCGTTTACAACCTCAGATGATATTAGTTTAGCCGTGCCGGAAATTGAATCTATTGTTCCAGATATTCTAGAAGCTGATATTGACCTCGACCAGCCTGTTGTCGTTACATTTGGTTGCGATATATCTCAAAATCCAAGTTTATGTGATTCAGTCATGATGACTTCAACTATTTCTTCAGATAATATTTCGCTTAGTTCGACACCAGAGCATGATTTGTTTTATTACTTCAGTTCAGATGCGTTAACTAGCGAAAATGTTGTGATAACATCAGATTCTGAAGTTCAAAAAAAGACACAGTCAACTATTGAACATGGAACTTTCTTGGAGTCAACAGATTCACAAACTTATCTTTATGATGTTTTAATCGGCCAAGGCGTTCGCAATGAGTATCAAAACTGTTATAGCCCAGCTGGTGGACCAAGCGCCGGTGGTGGTTCCTGTGGTACTACGACTAGCTTACCTTATTGTTGCGATGGCGTGGCAACGGCTTCTGAGTGTAATTTCTAGTACATGAAATCATTACGTAACATATTAATTGCTTTATCCTTCGTCATGACTTTGACGAGTGGGTTAATGATAGCCTTGCCAACTTATGCGCAGGTAGATGATCTAACGTCTGTCGGTGAGGCGAGCGGTTTAGGAACGGAAGATATTCGTCTGGTTATTGCTAAAATTATCCGTACTTTTCTAACGGTGCTTGGGGTGATAGCTGTAATCATCGTGCTTTACGGTGGCTATACTTACATGACGGCTGGCGGGGAAGAAGAAAAAGTAGATAAAGCGAAAAAGATTTTGATTAATGGTGGAATTGGTTTGACGATTATCATTTTTTCTTGGGCGATTACGTCATTTATCATATCTGCATTGATGGGGGATTCTGGAGATGCGAGTTACAGCACAAGTAGTAGTCGTGGTGGTGGAAGTGGTTTGGGAGGCGGTTCAGTAACTTCTTTTGCCGTTGCCGGCATTCGTCCAGAGGGCGAAGTTTCGATTCGTAATGTGCAGGTTTCGGTCACTTTTAGCCGAGCGCTTGATACAACAACGGTTGATGGTAATTTAGTTGTTACTAATAATTCAACTGGTGAATCTATCGAAGGAACAGTAAAGGCTTCAGGTAGCCGAGCCACCTTTACACCAATTGAAGTTTGTCCGTCACCACATGAATCGCGATATTGCTTTGATTCCAACACGGAATTTACTGTTACGCTAGACGAAGATATTTTAAGTAGCGCGGGCACTGCCTTGAGTTGTACAACGGGCTGTACTTCCAGTTTTACCACAGGTGAACTTATAGATACCGATGATCCGTTGGCAAATTTAAGCGCTCCAGATGCCGGCGACAGAATTACCGTTGACTCTTCAACCGGTGTCCAGGCGCAGGGAACTGATGATACAGAAGTAGCTACTGCTGATTTCTCGATTGACGGTGCTACGGCTTTTGATTCGATTTCATCTTCTGGGACTGATCTTTCCGATGTTTTATTTGAATCTACTTGGTATACAGATGGATTGTTGGAGGGTACCAAGTATAAGGTTGAAGTTTTAGTGACTGATATCGCCGGCAACACCGATTCAGATTCAGTTTCGGTTAGGGCAACTTCGGCTAGTTGTTCTGATGATTTGCTAAATGGTGATGAAACCACGGTTGATGCTGGTGGTTCTTGTGGCGCTGCCGAAGGGGAAAGTTGTACTGAGTCTTCAGAGTGTGCCAGTGGTTTGGACTGTGTAGATAGTGTTTGTACAGAAACGCCAGAAATTAAAGATATCTCGCCACCAAGCGGAGCTATTGGCACGTTTGTAACGGTTACTGGTACTGGTTTTGGATCGGGGACTGGAACGATTGAGTTCACATCAACAGATGGTTTGTCTACGATTGAAGCTGAAATTCCATCTTGTGCCGAAGGTTGGTCGGACACGGAGGTGATTGTGGAGGTGCCAGAAACCGCTGGTGACGGACCAATAATTTTGACTACATCTAATGATTTGGTCGATCTGACAAACGATGATAACGGCTCGTTGATTCCTGATTTTGATGTAAATACGGTAGAGCACCCAAATCTTTGTCGCTTATCGCCAAGCTCCGCGTACATAAGTCGAGCAGTAACTTTAACCGGAACTAATTTTGGTGCGAGTCAAGAAGATTCTATCGTGTATTTCGAAGCTACCGAAGCGGGTTCTTATACGAGCTGGAGTGACACATCGCTTAAAGTGACATCACCATCGGTATCAGCCGGAGATTATGCCGTGAATATTACTGTTGATGGTGTGACTTCAAACTCAGTCAATTTTACTACTTTATCTGCTGAATCCAGTTCGCCAACAATAACTTACGTTAGCCCTGAAGATGGTGGAATTGGGCAATACGTAACCATCGCGGGTTCAGGTTTTGGCGGCTCAACAGGTTCGGTTTATTTTGATAATCAATCTAGCGGTTATCGTGCTTTAGGTAGTGATGATTTCCCAGATGCTTGCTCAGATAGCTTCTGGAGCGATAGTGAAATAACGATAATCGTCCCAGAAAGTTACACCAATTCACTCGATGTCGATACTACGACACACGATGTAATGGTTGTGACTCGAGCCGGTGAAGATTCTAATACAGCTGAATTTACGATTAGCACAGCAGAGCCAACGGCTGGAATCTGTTTATTGGATCCAGACAGTGGCCTACCAGGCGACGAAGTAACGATTTACGGTGAACATTTGGGGTCAGATTTAGGCTCGATCGCCTTTTATAACGAAGCTGGTGCAACAGTATCTACAGACGGGTGGGATGACTCAAGT
>CAYPRR010000004.1:3929-7842 GCA_964413245.1 uncultured Gammaproteobacteria bacterium | reverse complement strand
CGGTGCACTCTCACTTACAACTTCCAGTTCTGAAGAAGCGAACACGTTGAATTTTGAAATTACATCAGATAGCACAGATGATACTGCAACTCCGATTGGTGCCGCTTATGGTTGGCGATTTTCAACTGGTGAGATTCCTGAAACACCCAAACTTTACACTGAATGCTCAGATACAAGGATTAGCGCAGTGCCAAACAATCAATTTACTTCTGGTGGCGTTTGTACTAACGCTATGGTTTTTGGTGAATTTAATATGACCATGCAGGAGGCCTCATTCATAGACGGTGATTCGGTGTTAGTAGAAGAATGCTCAGATAGTAGTTGCGTTAGTGGCAGTGTGGCGGTCGTTGGGTCGATTACAATATCGCATAGCACCGGATCTGACGGTTCCGGACAGTCATCATTTAGCTGGCGACCAATCAGTAGTTATAATGGAGGGGATTTTAAAACATCGACTACTTATCAGGTAACATTGAGTACAGATATTTCAGCTAGCGCCGGACTATCGTTAGCTGAAGCTGAAACTTGGAAATTCACAACAAGCGCTACTTCGCAACCATGTGAGGTGCAGGAAGTTCGTGTTAGCCCAAGTTCAGATACGATTACAGCAGACGATCAAACTTCAGAATTCCTTGCGTTACCTTCTTACGGTTGCGTTGTTCTTGATTCAGCTACATATTCCTGGACTTGGGACGTTGATGATTCTTATGCCTCGATTAACGAAGGTGATTGCGAAGATTCAACTGGTGACGACTGCGCAGTGGCAGTGCCGTTAGCACAAGGTGTAACTGACGTGACGGCAACTGAAGACGCTTCAGAGGTTTCTGGAAATGGTGTTTTGACTATTGATTATACCGATCCATACGTTCTGAACTACTGGCCAAGTTGTGATGAAGCTTGTATTAACGCGCAAATCGGTGCCAGCTTTAATATCAAAATGGAGCCAAGTTCTATTCAAGCTAGTGGCGCCGCACAACTTTATTCTTGTGCGAATGAACTTTGTGTAGATTTAGCTTCGGTCGCCGATTCGGCCTCATGTTTAGACCAGACAAATTGCGATTCAATCTATTTTTCCACTGGTGATTTGGTAACAGATACTTTTTACCGTATCGTAATTTCTGGTGACGTTGTTTCTACTAGCGGTGTGCCACTAACCAGATCAAATTACGGTGCTGATTATTCTTGGGTGTTTTCCACCAAAGATAGTTCGGAGGAATGTGCTGTTTCTCGTGCTACCATTGAGCCAGACGATGTAACTTTGGAGGCGATTGGGCAGTCACAGAGTTTTGTTGGTTCGGCTTTTGGCGTACAGGATGATTGCTCAACGTCCGGTCAGCGTTTAAATAGTTATAGCTACGATTGGACTTGGGAGGATCCAATTGTAGACGATACTGATGTTGCCTATTGGTTTACTACGAGTTCAACTTTATTGGATTCAGATCCAGATGATATTACTGCTGGTTGTACTGCTGGTTGTATAAGCGGAGGTAGTTCAACTTATTACGCTGTTTGTGGCGATGGTACAGTTGGTATTGGCGAAGATTGCGATGATAAAAATACGACTTCAGGTGATGGCTGTTCATCGACCTGTTTAGCTGAGGGAACATTAGAATGTTCGAAGGTTTGCTCTGCGTCTGGAACTAGTTGCTCAACTTATTCAGATTGCCCGGAAGCGGAAACCTGTGATTTTACTGGCACTAATTGTTGTGGTAATGGCCTAATGGAAGACACTACAGATGGTGGCGGTGAAGAATGTGACGATAGTAACGCAGACGATGCTGACGGTTGTTCTTCTGCCTGTACTAATGAAGGAGCCAAAGAGGTAGGTGCGACCTGTGGAAATAGTTCAATTGGTTTTTCGGAATCAACTGGTGGGGAAGATTGCGATGACGGCGATAGAACTAGTGGTAATGGTTGTTCATCACTTTGTTTAAATGAAGGTTCTTCTGCTTTGGGTGATGTTGATGCTTCATGTGGTGATGGGGTTATCGATGCTCCATATGAATCTTGTGACGACAGTAATAATTACGATCTAGACGGTTGTTCTTCGATTTGTTTGCGAGAAGGAGCTGGCGGTATTTATGCAGATTTTGGTTCAACCGGTAAGTGTGGAGACGGTGTGGCTGATCGCAACGCAACGACATCAGCTGGTGAAGATTGTGATAGTGCGACTGATGAAGGTTGCGGTAGTGATTGTTTGTGGCTTGGTTCGTCAACTGATTATTCTGTGCCTTCCGTTTGTGGCGATGGGGCGGTTGGAATTGGTGAGATTTCAGCTTGTGAAGCATCAGCTGGTGACGGCTACATCGATCCACTGCAATTATCAGTTATCGACGATGATGCTGGATTTCAGGTTGATACAGATACGCATTTGGCGACTACAACAATTCGCACTCAAGTTGAACAGGTGACGGCAGAGGCTTCATTGAGTTTGTCTTGCGTTGCTGATTTAGATGAAGATTGTCCAGATATTGGTACAAAGCAATATGGTGTAGCTGATAATTCGTGTTGTATGGAGCGACCATCGGCGGATTTGTTCCCAAATGGGACGGATACTTGTCGTAATGCTGCACTTTACGGGATATTCACAAGTCAGATGGATGTGAGCTCGTTTGGATCTGATGATAATAGCAATTTCTATATCGAGCTAGATCCAACGACAACAGATTCAGGCTCATGTCCAGAAGATTATGATACGGTAGCGGTAATTGGTGTTCCGGAATCTTTCGGTCTTTTTGCTCGTCTGTGGCAGAGCATTGTTTCATTTTTCGTTGTAGACGAGGCGGAGGCTCAGGCAACTTCAAGTGGAACTTGTGATGCCGGCGAAAACGCTGGCGACGTTTGTAGTGCGGACGAAGATTGTAAAGGGGATTTGGTAAGCGGAGCTACATGTTCGTTGGGTGGTGACTGTAGTTTGGTAGTTTGTAATGGTGATCCAGCTGGTTCTGATGCTGTTGAGAGTAGCCTTTATAATGGCCAGCAATGTAAAATCGACTGTGATGATACGTTGACTTGTGCGGAGGGTGACGCTGATTCTGATGGTTATTGTGACGGCACTACTTCCGTTGGCTCTGGTTTATTGTGCGGAAGTGGCACTGTTGATTGTACAGATACTTATTATTGTGATGGTGTTTCGAAAAGTGGGACTTCTGAAGGTACTGGTTATGAATCTTGTGTAAGTGCTTTTTCCACTGCAATAACAGGATGCTTTTTACCAGTGACCAGCGTAACGCAGACCGCTCTTTCTGACGGCACTTACAAAGTTTATTTCAATTACAGCACTGAGCTAGAATCAGACGCGACTTATACTATTCATGTTGACGGCGATACAATCGGTGATGCAGTATTTGAAGGAGTAACTTCGCAATATGGAGTAACGATGGATGGAGATACAGAACAGGATTTTACAACGGGTTCGGCAATTTGTACGCTTGATGAAATTGATGTTGAAGATTCAGACAGTGACAGTCCAAATGTTTTTTCGCTAGCCGACGAAACGCATATTATTAACGCATCTACATATTCTTTCACTAGCGGTAGTCGCGAAGAGGTTGTTTCGTTGCCTGGCGTTTATGCTTGGACTTGGTTGGATTGGTTAGAGGATTCTGATGAAACTATCTTTGAAGTTGCGACGAGCGATGACAGCAAGGCAACTATTTCTGCTGTAGGAATTGACGGTCAAGGTACTGTGGTTGCACAAGCTGAGATCACCGATTTTCCAGATGGTGAAATTGGCGATGTAGTTAGCGGTTCGACTGAAATAACTGCATTTATCTGTGAAGTGCCTTGGCCAAATCCGGACACGCAGTCTTTTCCATTTGTTGACGACGCGACTAACACAATTACTGGCGCAGCGATTGGTGTAGGCTGGATGAATTTTTCAACTTATTATTGTCGGGATGCTGGAGAAGAC
>CAYPRR010000004.1:0-3919 GCA_964413245.1 uncultured Gammaproteobacteria bacterium | reverse complement strand
GGTTCCCTCAACGCCAGCCTCGGCATCGATTTTAAAGGAATACTTCTTCATATACGATGATAACTCAGGCGATGCGATTGGTGTGCGTATTGCTACGAACGAAGATTATTTGAATCCAAGCGCTTGGTATACACAACAAGGTTTTGCTGGCGACCCAACATTAGAAGAATACGATGGTTTTGAGGCGTTGCGGGATGGACGAACTGTTTATATTGCTGGTCCTAATCTGTCTGGCACAACATTGTATCCAAATATGTACGTAATTTCGTACAATGAGGGCGCAAGTGAATCTTTAATTGATGTTTTCGATCAAGTAGTGAAGCACATGGCCTTAGCGACGAACGCCGACGATATTAACTTGTGTTGGACTGGGTCTGCATACACAAATGAAGTTTGTTCATCGGACGTAGATTGTGATGTTACAGGAGAAATTTGTGGGTCCGTAAAAGACAAAATAGCTCGTGATACACAGCGCTTAACCGATGTTAAAGAAATAGAAACAGAATTAACTTCATACGGATTAGCTAGCCGATTGTGTTCGGAAACAACCGATAGAACTTGTGACACTTCATCTGATTGTCCAGACGGTGAATCTTGCGACCAATCTGTTCCAACTTTGGAGGCCGGCTCTTACGTTCGCGCATTATCAACTAGCGCATGGCCTTCATGGAGCGGTGCATTAACCGATGCATTAGAATCGGATTCTTTGCCAACTGATCCACTAAATTTCTACAATGGTTGTGGTGCTAGTCCTTACGCTTCTTATGACTCGGAGACATGTGTTAATCAAACCGTAGGTGAGTATCTTTGTCCTGCCGATTCTTACGTTTACCACTATCGTTCTGTTGGTCCATTTGATTATGAGCTTTCAGCTGAACTCGAATATAATAGTGCTAGTTGGGCCTATGATATAGATAGCGACACGAAGGATGGTTACGTGGTCATAGTTGGCGGCGACTTGTCCGCCACTTCTGATGGCTTCTCAACACTTTCGGCTTATTGTGATGCCACGTCTTACGGTGGTTCCACAACCTGTGGAGACGGTCTTGTTGGTAGTGGTGAGACTTGTGAATCTGGCGATACTTCTTCAACTACGTGTGATTCAGATGCTTTAGTCGATGCTAACTCTGACGGTACTTTGACTAATGATGCTGACGGTTATATCCGCACAGTTTGTAAATCCGACTGTACTGGTTATGAAACCAGCACAACAGCAACTTGTGAGCCAGCTTCCTGTGGTAATGGTACTGTTGAAACTGGTGAAGATTGTGATGATGGTGATAGTAATGGAGTTTATGGCTATTGTGGTAATGATTGCACCTGGGATACTGCTTTTTACTGTGGAGATGGTTCGGTTGCTGGTGGTGAAGTTTGCGATTGCGGTACATCAACTGTTAGTGGTCGTGCCTATGGAAGTGGTGCTTGCTCGGTGTTAAATGGAGTTTATAGCGCTAGCCAATATGATTCGTGTTCTTCGGAATGTGATTCAGCTGGTCCATATTGTGGCGATAGCGATGTAACAGGTTCGGAAGAATGTGATGGTAATACCGATGAATATTCAGGCTTGCTGTGTATTGAGGGGGATAATGTTGGGCAACAGTGTGAATCGTACTACGATTGTGGTGAGAGAATAGATGGTTCTGGTTTATATTATTCTTGTGGTCAGACGGGTACTATATCTGGTTATGCGTGGGCAGATGAGTGTCCGATTTCATCCGTTTGTATAGCGGGTGATACTGATTTGATGGGTACTGCTTGTGATTCTGATTCTGATTGTAATGGTTCAGATAGCGATGGTGAGTGTTCAATATCGACTTATCAAACAACTCGCGTTAATACTTGTGCCGATGATGGATCTGCTGGTGATTCATGTACTTGGAATGAAAGCACATGGCAGAATATCACTTGTACGGCAGAAGCTGATTGCGGAAACGGCACGGTTGAAGGTGCTGAAGAGTGCGACGATGGAAATACAGATTCAACGGACGATTGTACTAACGCTTGTACGGTTGCTTATTGTGGCGATGGCTATGTGCAGGCTGATATTGATAATTGTGATGAGGGAACCGAAAATGGCGTGATGTGCGATTCTGCATATGGTTCTGCCTGTACTTATTGCACAACCAGTTGCAATTATGCAGTTACAACTGGAACTTTCTGTGGCGATGGAGTTATTAATGGTGATGAATATTGCGACGCTTCGGATTTGCCATATTACTATTACGACGCTACAGCCAAAGCAATAGGCTCAACCTGCATAACGCTTGGTGAAACTAGCGGTGATTTCACATGTACCGCTGAAATAGGTATTTGTAATGGTGGAGAAAATGGTGGCGAATACTGTAGCGTTAGTTCAGAATGTGGTACTGGCTATGAATGCGCAATTACTGCTTGCAATGATAGTTGCACAGCTACCTGTCCGGCGACATTGTCTTCTGAATCAATTCTGATTAAGTCAAACCAATTAAGCATTAGTAGAGCGTCTTCCGCGACCCTTTATAGTTCAACAGATAAGGCGACGGTCATAACAGCTAATGCCGCCACATTGTATATTCCCGCTTGCAATTCTGTCTCGACTTTATCTCTTGATATAGATGATACGTCTCGCGAATACCCAGATATTGATGTTATGTTTGTTATAGATGGTTCTTTGTCTATGGATGAGACATTGGCAGGGGAAAGTAAACTTAGTGTTCTTGAACGATCAGTTATTAATACAGCAACAACTTTGTTTGACGCCTATTCTGAAACATGGTCTAAGATGAGCATTGGTTATGTTGTGTTCTACGGTCGCCACGGTTCAGATTTGGATGGTGATGGTTTGGTTAGTTATGATGATGGCGAGTTTACAAACTTTGTTCATTTGGGTACCGGAGGTGGGTCATCTACGAAGGATGAGTTATTTACGAACTTAGCTGATTTTACCACTTCACTTCAGTCAACTTTGGGTGGGCTTTCCGCTACGCGTGAATCGGGTACACCAATTCTTGCTGGTATTCTAGAAGCTGATAATCAACTTGTAACGTATCCGTCTTCAGCCGAAGCGAATCGTTACATGATTATTTTCACTGACGGTAATATTCTAAATCCTGATTATTCAACATTGGCCGAATATTCTACATTGATGGTTGAAACTGAAGATGACGCATCTACTTTTGCTGATGAGGACGACGGTAATGCTGTAATTGATTCCACTGAATATTTTGCGGGTATTACTGCGATGACAGATCTGATTTCAACTACTCGCGAAACAGAGATTTTTACAGCCGTTTTAAGTGATACTGACTGTGAAGAATCTCAGATGCAACAATGGTCAAGCATGGAATGTTCTGATTCAGGTCGAAGTAATTGTATTAATAGAACAATCGAAGGTAACGTGACGTGTGAGAATCCAGACAACGGAATAACTTATGCTTATTCAGCAACAACAGCTGAAGGTTTGTCGGAGATGTATGAGCAGATTGCAGATTCAATCGTTAACTTTAACTTTTCATTAACTTTTGATGGTGATACAGCGTACACTGCTATTCCTTCCGGTGATGATAGTATTCTTAATTTGCCAGAGACATTTGTTTGTGATGGTAGTAACGAACAGCCGATTGAAGTGAGTGTTAGTTGGAATGGAGGAGGCACAATTGGTTTAGCTGATGTCTCTACTAATGCCTGTGTACCATAATTATGGCTAACGAAAATTCACAATTCGATCCCAGCCAAACCCAGTGGTACAATGCCACGCCGGAGCCGGAAGAAACCAAAAAACCAAACTATAAAAAATTAGTGATTATCGGCTTATCTATTTTTGGTAGTTTGATCGTTATAGTTTTGACGGTTTTTCTGATTCGTAACGTTCTGGAGCCGTCGATTACTGCAAAAAAAACCATCGAAAAAAATATAGAGAACGCCACGATAAATTGTCAGG
>CAYPRR010000003.1:0-18861 GCA_964413245.1 uncultured Gammaproteobacteria bacterium | reverse complement strand
CTCTCCATAACGATTGTTCATGAAGGTCTAGTTGAGCACCAAAATCCCAAAACATTTCAGTATCTGGTCCTCCTGGCTCACCGACCGGCATCTTTTCCGGTGTTCCGCTTCTTGACCACCAATTCTTTTTTTCTGGGTAGAAAAAAATTCTCTCGCCTATTTTAGCGTCAATACCCACTCCAGCGAAGCATTTTTGCCAGATTAAGACAGTCTCATCATCACGCGGAATATTAATCTCTGGGGAACCGTCGAAAACTGAAACATAAAGACGCTTTGGGTCTAAACCAATTTCTTTCGTTAAAAACTCAAACATCCAGGTGATTTGTTCTTTTTTAAAATAATCACCTAATGACCAATTTCCTAACATTTCAAAAAAAGTGGTATGACGGTTGTCTCCGACTTCCTCAATATCTTGAGTACGAAAACATTTCTGACTATCAACGATTCGTGAACCTAAAGGATGCTTTTCTCCGAGCAAAAATGGCACCATTGGTTGCATACCACTACCTGTAAAGAGTGTTGAAGGGTCATTATCCGGCACTAAACGAGCCGATGGAATCTCCACGTGTCCATGACCAACAAAAAAATCAATATACTTTCGGCGCAATTCGTTAGCATTCATAATAAAAACATTCTAAACAAAGTTGAGCTCAACATCAAGCGTTACTCCATACTAACCACCGCTTCTGGCGATTTAGCCTTTTTAAGTAGTTTCCGCTTCAAGCCCGATGCAAAATCACAGATTTCTTCACTCTTTAACAACCAAGCCACAATTGCATAAACTGCTAATCCAAGTAAACCAGCAAACAATCCCTGCGCCAAAACGGCAAGAAAAGTATCAAGTGGAATCCACTGCACCACCACCGTTTTAGCCACTTGAGTAATAGCCGCACACGCCAAACCTGCCAAAGATAATTTCCATAAACTTTTAGCAATTTTAAGTTCATCTAAATCGCCAGTACTGAGTCGCAGTGGAACCCACAACAACGACACTTGTACGATCGCCGATAACGAATAAGCGATTCCGAAACCCAAAACTCCAAACATTTTCGTAAAATATAAACCCGCCAAAATGTTAATCGCCGCGCTCACCAAACCCATCACTAATGGGGTCACTGTATCACCTTTAGCAAAATAAGCTCGCACTAAAATATAAACGATTGACTGCGCCACTAAACTCAGAACGAAAATTCCTAAAGTATTGGCGGTCGTAATAGTTTCATCCCAACCGAACAAACCAGCACCCAATACAACGCGCACAACTTGAGCTCGAAGTAAAATAAATAGAATCGTTGCCGGAATCATGAAAAATAAAATCTGCCTAACAGTTGAGGAAAAGGATTTAACAAATCCTTGATTATCTTTCTTTTCTAGCTGTTCGCAAAAAGTCGGATAAGCAGCGATACTATAAGGAACGGCTACGGCACCAATGGCAAAAAAGTTTAGATTATAGGCGAATTGCAAAAGTGTAACGGATCCAGCAGTTAACGTTGAAGCGATTACGGTCATGGCCAAAAAGTTAATCTGGTTGACCGCTAAACCAAGTACGCGTGGCAACATCTGCCAAAAAGTTTGACGAACATGTTCATCTTTTGGATCAAAAACCGGCTGATATTTATAACCCAAAGAGTTAACGCCGACGAACTGAATCGTCAAATGAAGAAAAGCGCCAAAAACTACGCCCCAAGCCAAACCAATTGAACCCATGATCGGTACAAAAAATAAAACGCCAGCAATGATTCCGAAATTATAAAAAATCGGTGCTAACGAATAAAGTACAAATCGCTTCATCGCTTGTAAGGCCGATCCATAAACCACCGAAATAGCCAGCAATAATTGCGCAACAAACATCACTCGCGACATGCTCGCTACTCCAGCCTGCTTAGTTGCATCAAAACCTGGTGCCACCAAAGTTGCCAGCGGCGTAGCAAAAATATATCCAATCACTAGCAATACGGCGAATGCTAAAGTCATGATATTCAGCACATTATTAGTGTGTCGCCAAGCGCCATCTTCATCACCCTTATTCAAATAACGCGTAAAAAGTGGAATAAAACTAGCTGACAAGGCGCCGACGACCAATAAATTAAACAAAAAATCAGGAATACGAAAAGCAGCAAAGTAGATATCAAGAGTGTCGCTCGCACCGAAGGCGCCGGCCAGAATACGATCGCGAATAAAACCAAACAATCTGGAAATAATCGAAAACGAGGCGACCACCGTGGCCGCACTCGCGATTGAACTCGACTGCGAATTAAAAAATCGTTTCCAAATCATGTTTTTGTTTTAGTTGAATAGGATATTTTTCGCTTTGATTTTTTAAATGCCAAAACGCTTGATAAAATCAATAAAAGCAATAATGCTCCAATAGAAATTTTAATAATCGGATTAGCTAAATGGAAAAAAGAAATTTTTATTTCTTCTGAATCACTGAAAGTATTCCCGGCGGCATCTGAAACTGTCAAAGTAACCTGATAAGTTCCAAACTTTTGATAGGCGTGATCTACACTTGTTTGCGCTGACGATACACCATCGCCAAAATCCCAAGCTATTACCGATGCACCACCAGCTGATGCCAGAACCCGGAAAGCGTAAGTTTTCCAATCAATTTGCGAATATTCAAAAGCAGCTTTCGGTGAAATTTTATAATTTACCTCGACGCCAGAAAACATTGCTATCTCCTTATTGATCTCTGTCAAATCTTCATCGCTGGTCAAATCATTACTTTTAAATTGATCATCGGATACCGGAACGCTTGTCACGTCAGCGACTTGCGCTGAAGTATTGGCTGGCGATATAGTTGCGACTACAATTTCTTTTTTAGTTTTAGACGAGTCGAGCGGGAAAACATCCGTGGCATCATTCACACTATCTCCGTCAGAATCAATATTAATTGGATTTGTACCCAGTTCACCTTCTATATCATCACTCAAACCATCATCGTCGTCGTCACCATCACAAGCATCTCCAAAACCATCGGAATCAGAATCAACTTGACCCTCATTCGTATCTTCAAAACAATTATCTGTGTCGTTGACAACACCATCAGCGTCATCGTCTAAAACCGGTGTAAAAAGCGGGGTCAGCGCCAGATCGTTATCAGGATTAATATCCTGTGGTTCAGTGCCACGAATTTCTGCCCGGATGTTAAATGGTCCAACTGGAACAATAAAATCAACCCAAACCTCTTCATCTAGCCCGTTTGCCACCAATGTAACTACTTGGCTGGTTCCTAATGATACTGAACCTTGAAAAAAGGCCACATAACCTGAGATATCAACAGAGCCGGCATTCTCTAACGTGGCGTAAAGACGAACATCATCACCAGCCACTAAAACGTCCTTTGAGAATCTTATGTCACGCGCTCGTATCACAATATCCGGACCAGTCGTAGCTGACGCGAAAGCAGGAATTATCAAAAACATGGCCAATGATAATGCTAGAAAGCCTTTCATATTAAATTAAGTATACACGTTTAATGACGATGTTTCGAGTGACCAAAAGAATATTTAAAACCGTCATGACAAATTGGTCCCAAAAATAATAAATGCAATTCAGCTAAAATGAACTTGATTGCAATTACTAGTCGGCCATCTCGATTCATTCTTCGAGTGGAAACAGGGATTTTAATTTTTGAAGAAAAAAAGCCAAATTTTCCAACCTTGCCGGCCCGATGTGCATAATCATGATCTTCACAAAACAAAACTGCCTCATCAAAACCACCGATCTTTTCGTGAATTGATCGTCGAACCAGAATACAAAAACCCGGCGCATGTGGTCGAATCGCTCCCCACAAGCGAACATACCAATTATAAAATTGATGCCCAAAAATGTCAGTCCAATTACCATCGATCGGATCAACATCGGCCGTCGCGACATCCAAATTTCGAACTTCAAATTCATTAATCGCCTGACGCAAAAATTCCTGATCGCGCAGTTCGACATCAGCATCAAAAAAGAAAATCAAATCTGATTTTGCTACTTCTGCACCATGATTGCGCCCAATACCCGGTAAATCACCAGGTACGACCATTGCCCCATAAGCCAAAGCTATCTGACAGGTTTGATCCGTTGATCCAGCATCTGCAACGATTATCTGTTCTGGCATCAATGACTGCCGTTCAATCGATTTCAATAGCTTGGGCAAATATTCCTCTTCATTCTTTGTTGGAATAACTATTGATAAAGTCGCCATATTATTTTGATTGTAACAAGTACATAGCGATACCGCTAGCTACCGAAACATTCAATGATCGCTTTTTATCCATTGGAATTTCGATGATTCCATCAAGTGATCGTAATGTATCCTGGTCGATACCTTCAACTTCACTGCCTAAAACTAAAGCTAGCTCTTTTATTTTCACGTCGTTAATATTTTTTGCTTGTTCTCCAGTTTCTAATCCCCAAACAGCATAACCTTTATTTTTGAGAACAGTAATAACTTCTTGAATTTCTCCAGCCTCCCAGGGCACCAAATCTTGCGCCCCAAGTGCTACTTTGGCGATTTCTTTACGAGGTGGCGTGGCCGTATAGCCAGTTAAATAAATCTTTTCAATACCAATGGCGCCGGCGTTTCGAAAAATCGAGCCGATGTTGTGGAGACTGCGAATGTTGTGAGCGATCACGATCATACGCGAATACCATAGCATAATTAATTCTTTGATGTCCTGATAGTCAATCATAAGCCTGTTTAACGGTTGACAAAATCGGCCAAAAAGATTAAATTGTGCCAGCACACAGGGTAATCATGTCAGACAATTTAATACGTCACTTGCCTCTTTCCGATGTTGGTGATGCCTTTCGACCAAATGCGTGTCCAGCTCAGCCAAACGATGAAATCAAACTGATCTACGGACCACTGGGTGACTCCATTGGTCTATACTGTGGCCACCCAAGCTCTCCACAGGTTTTCCGTCGACACGTCGGCTATCTGTTGGGTGACAAGATCACCGGCGAGTTCGATGCGATCGTCTGCCCCGAGATGGCCTTGCGGGTTCTGATTCCGCGAGACATCAAGACCTGGGGCGAACTTGCCAAGTTCTTGAACGAAAAATTCTCAACGTACCGACGCACCAATTTCCTCGACAGGAGCTGATCCCCTCCCCGCCTTGTGAGATGAGATGACACGGATGGCTACCGTGTCATCTCATCTCACGCGGGGCCTTTTTATTTTCGTACTCGAAAATAACCCCTCGTAGCTTTCCAAGCGAAGAGCGGGTATGCTAGTTTGCAAATATATGAATTCTGAATGTCCAAAAAAAGAAATCTGTGGATCGTGTGGCTGGTCGCACATTCCGTACGATAAGCAGTTAGCTCAAAAAATATCCGATATCAACGGATCGTTTAAAATCAAAGAACTGAAATTAAAGGTTGAAGAAATTGTCGCGTCACCAAAACTCGATCATTACCGCAATCGCATGGATTTTGTCATTGATTTTCAGGGCCACGTCGGTCTACGTGAAAAAGGAAAATGGTGGCGTGTCATCGACGACCATCCTTGTTTTATCTCAGACGAAAAAATCGAAACTCTATTTGCCCTTGTTCGGACCTGGGCTCAATCTTGTAGCCTAACCTTCTACGATCGCAAAGCTCACACCGGACTACTTCGCTACGCCGTGATTCGTTGCACCTCAACCGGCGAGACGATGATTAATATTATAACCAGTATACCAACCGAAAATGAAAATGAGAATCGATTCGCAATTGCAAACGCATTCGCATTACTTATAAATACATCCAGACCAACCACACTCATCTGGTCGATTAATCACACCATCACCGACGTCTCTTTTGGCGGTGAGATGAAAACTATCAGCGGTCCTGGTTACATCGAAGAAATGATTGATGGCCACCGTTACCGTATTTCACCAAACGCCTTTTTCCAAACCAACTCAAACGCCTCGCCGCTCCTGCTTCAAACCGTTCAAGAATTTGCCGGTGATCTTTCCAACAAAACCTTACTCGATCTCTACTGCGGAACTGGATTTTTTGCGGTCGCCATGGCTGGCCCGGCTAAACGGACTATCGGCGTCGAACTTTCCGCCGAAGCTATTCGCGACGCTCGAATCAATGCTGATTTAAACAAAGTCACAATCGAGTTTCATGACGCTAAAACTGAAAGCTTTGATTGGATGTCGCTGGGTGCTGATGTGGTAATTCTCGATCCACCGCGCTCTGGCATGCACGATCAAGCTTTAGCCGACATTATAAAAATATTACCACCAACTATCATCTACGTTTCCTGTAACTACAAAAATTTCGCTCGAGAAATGGTCCAACTCGAAAAATTCTACGAAGTAACAAAAATGCGGGCCATCGATATGTTCCCTCACACGCCACACGTTGAACTGGTTTCCCTACTTAAACTTCGTCTAATTTAACCCCATCTTCTTCCGCCCACTCAGCGTAAAACTGCTTCAAATATTTCTCCATGAAAACATGACGATCAAGAGCAATCTTTTTAGCCGCGCTGGTGTTCATTCGATCTTTAAGTAGCAAAAGTTTTTCGTAAAAATGATTGATGGTTGCCCCCTGACTTTTTTTATATTGCTCAAAATTTTCATGTTTCTCTGGTGGCTTTTCAGGACTGTACATCTCACGGTTCTTGGAACCACCGTAAGCAAAAGTCCGAGCAATGCCAATGGCGCCGATAGCATCTAACCGATCAGCATCCTGAACGATTTGACCCTCAATCGTCGGCATCAGAGTAGCGACGCCGGCTCCCTTAAACGAAATATCTCTAACGATCTGACAAACGGCATCAATGATCGAAGGGTCAACCACTAATGATTTGAGCCATTCTCGAGCCGCCCGTGGCCCCGCCTCAACATCTTCACCGTGAAACTTCCAGTCAGCGATATCGTGCAATAAAGCCGCCAGTTCAATGTTTAGCAGATCACCGCCTTCATTAACCTGCAGACGTTTCGCTAATCGCCAAACTCGATCAATATGCCACCAATCATGGCCAGAACCATCACCTTCCAATTTTTTACGAACAAAATTTGCTGTCATTTTGACCAATTTTTGGTTGTCCATATGAAAAAAGTTTACCATAGCCATTGATTTTTTCGCTAAACCTGCTATGCTCAGGCCTGAATTAATTTCGGGAACTAGCGATAAAGGTTCAGATACAAGGAACGGGTGGCAGGCAAGGAGATGTACTTACTGGTACATTGACGATGGCTGACAGGACCCGTGACACAGTAGCTGAGCATTTAGCGCGGTTCCAACAATATATTATGAAGTCAGGATTTGCTGTTATCATCGGTCGTTCCAACGTCGGGAAATCAACCCTGATCAATTCTTTGGTTGGAACCAAGGTCTCAATCACCACCCCTAAACCACAAACTACCCGTCGTCCAATTCAAGGTGTTCTTTCAACCGATGAAGGACAGGTGGTCTTCGTTGATACCCCAGGTTTGATGCAAAAATCCGGTGATCCATTAACCAAGAAATTGACGCATTATATTTCGGAATCGATGCAAGGTATTGATCTACTTTTATTCGTTGCCGATTCAACCCGAGCCATCGGAGCCGAAGAAAAGAAGATCATGCAGATGGTTGAACCAATCACCGTACCGAAATTATATTTGATCAACAAAACGGATGATCCAGCTTCTCGTTACTTCATTGATTCTTACCGTGACTTAATCCCGAAGTTTGATGGTGCAGTGGAAATTTCGGCCATGACTGGATCTAACCTCGACCTCGTTAAGAAATGGATTTTTGAACGCTTGCCAGAAGGCGAACTCCTCTACCCAGACTTCGACATTTCTAACCAAACAAAAGAACAACAACTTTCAGAATTAATCCGTGAAAAACTTTTCCTACGTTTGCGTGAGGAAGTTCCATACAGTACTCACGTGGTGGTTACAGAAATCGATAAGCGTAAGAATGGCACCATGTTTGTAAAAGGCACAATCTTCACATCTGAAGAGCGTTATAAAGGTATGATCATCGGCCAAGGTGGTCGAGGCATTCGCGAAATCGGACAATCGGTTCGTAACGAACTCGAAGCCGTCACCGGAAAACAATTCTACCTACAACTAGATGTGCAGGTAGATCGTAACTGGGTTTCTAAAATGGAGTAGCTACTCTCCTGCCGCCCACTTTTTCAGCTCACCGTAATCAGCCGAACCGCAAATAAACTTACTTGTTTCGGTATTAAAGAAAAATGGTACGCCACCGCACAGACCGGTATCGTACTCTTCCATTTTTTTGGCATTTTCTTCATTATTCCAAACTTCAAATTTTTCAACCTTCACCTCTAATTCCTTCTCCATTTTTTCGACTAACGGCTTCATAGTGATACAGTGTGGGCAGGTTTCGCCGTAAAATTCGAGCAAGGCCATAAGGTTTGATAAAATGGAATTATGAAGCGTTATAATTTTAACACTTTGCTCGTCTTGATTATAGTCGCGCTATCCACAGGGCTACTAGTTAGCCAACATATTGAGGCACCGCAACTAACCGCCGTACTAATTGGACCTGGACTTCAAGAATGGAAACGAGGTGAAACGATTTCAAGTTTCGATCATGAAACGGCAATGGAAATAATTTTTGGCGGTAAAGCTAGAATTTGGCTTGATGAACGAACCGAAATCAAGCTGATTAATGCCCAAACCGGTAACTTAACGATTGATGTTCTGCAGGGGCGAATCATGGCTACTGGACCGCTCACCATCACCACCCGTGAACTCAAAACGGTCGTCAGCTCACCGACCTCATTCGTCCATTATAGTTGGCTTAATAAAATTGAAGTGGCGACAATTGGTAGCGAGGCCTACGAACAATCGACACTACCTCCATATAACAAAAATTCGTTCACTTTTGATCCAACAGAATCAATTGCAAACGAATTTTATACACAAGTTTTCTCTAAAATTCAAACAACTGATATAAGCGCGGAATAATTATTTCGCTCTTTATTTTTTCTTCTAGGTAAACTTTGAAGGCCTCTTTAACTGGTGCATCACCATGCACTAAAAAAACCTTCTTGATTGTGCCCTCTTGTGGCACTAACCAGCCAGCCAACTTATTACGATCGCCGTGTGCTGAAAATTCGTGAATCGTCTCCACACTAGCTCGAACAGCGATGTCCTCCCCGAAAATTCGTACTTCCTTGGCTCCTTGCTGAATCTTGCTACCTAAAGTGCCAAAAGCCTGATAGCCAATAATCAACAAACCATTTTTTTCATCTGGCAAATAACGCATCAAGTGGTGCATTACCCGACCGCCAGTCATCATACCAGAGCCAGCAACGATAATTTTTGCGTGATGATCGTTATTAATTGCCTTCGAAGCCTCAACCGAAACCGTCTCACGTAGATTCGGAAATGAGAAAAAATCTTTGTCGTGGCTACTCTCTAATCGACGATTAAAATCAAGAAACGATTTAAAATCTCGATAAAGCTGTGTGGCCTTAATTGCTAATGGACTATCCAAATAAATCTTCACCTTTGGCAGTTCACCGGCGTCGATTAAAGTATCTAGTTCGTAAAGTAATTCCTGTGTTCGTTCCACTGAAAATGAAGGAATGATCAAAGTGCCACCTCGACTAATAATTTTAGTTACATAGTCAAATAGTTTCTTTGATCGATCCGCGGTCGCGCCATGATCTTTATCTCCGTAAGTTGATTCAACGATCGCAATATCAGCGCGGTGAATCGGTTCCGTTGCTGGCAAAATAGGTACATCGTCATTACCGATATCGCCACTGAAAACCATGCGTAATGGTTGATGATCCTGTGTTTCGCTAGCCAGAATATCGATACTAACATAAGCAGAACCCAAGATGTGACCAGCATCATGAAACATTGCCGTTACGCCTGAAACCGGAGAGAATTGCTCATGATAATTAACTGACTGAGCGTGATCAATTAATGTCTTAATTTCATCGTTGGAATACAGAATAGGATCACCACAACGCTTAGCGTTATCAGCCATCACATGTGCAGTATCTTCGAGAACAATTTTAGACAAGGCTAACGTTGGAGAAGTAAAGAATACTGGTCCAGTGAATCCACGTTTAATAAGTTGCGGTATTCGGCCCGTGTGATCGATGTGAGCATGTGTGACAATTACTGCTGAAATCTCTTTTGGGTCAAAATTAAAATCTTCAAAGTTATGCTTGGAACAAATACGCTCCCCTTGAAACATACCGCAATCAACAAGTAGCTTGCCGGTAGAAGTTTCGATCAAATAACATGACCCAGTGACTCCCTCGGCAGCACCCTGAAAAGATAAACGCATAATTTATTCATTAGTTTTAGTGGGTACTGATATTTTATCTTCGATCTTTCTAATAGAAAAAAGAGAATATGTAATTGCAAAAATCGATAATAGCGAAGACAAACACACTACACACCAAGTGTAGAGCACGAAAGCTTCTACGTACGTCAGATATAAACTAAATGTTAGTCCACCAACAGCCAAAGCCAACAACAATGTTAAGACTCGATCATTACTTTTTTTCCATAACCAGATAAGACCAATAAAAAATGCTAGATAGGCCAACAAACCGAGGGCCGCAACAGGAATACCGAGCAATTCAGAATAAGAGCTATTATTCACTACATCGCAATTAAAGGTCGTGCTGAACGTACAAAAACTGGAAGAGACCACATTGTAATGAGCCAAAAGCGACTCAAGCGATGCGGCAAAACCAATTGGCGTGAAGATACCAATAATTCCTAAATGTGTGTGACGGTTATTTAACACAATTTATTCAGTAATAGTTGGTAAAGCACAATCAAACTTTTCTGAAAGTTGCTGGAAAGTCATTTCTCCGTTCTGCCTTAGTCCGGTACTCGTTTCCCAAACCGGTACTGTTTCAATGTCTGAACACAAATCAAAAGTTTTTGATCCAGGAGAAGAACATTCTACGTAATTAATTTTACGAAAAGCTGATCCAAATAAATTCTTTTGTGCCGTGCAATGCGGACACCAATATGCTCCGTACATCTTACCGCCTTTATCGGTAATGCATTGCGCAAAATCGTCATATGACGAAGGCTTATTTTTCTGCCAGATATTAATTCCGATGATTCCAGCTATCACGACGACAATTGTACCGAAAATAATGACGTTTGAAGACAATTTCATAATTAACGGAATATTACCAAAATTTGGTTGACAAGACAAGTGATCAAAGGCATTCTTTGGCTCGCCAGTCGAAGCTTTAGCGAAGTCTGAGCCTTCACCATGAAATTCAACTGGAATCAATTACCCCGCCCAATAGTCGCTCTGTCGCCAATGGCTGACATGACCGATTCTTCATATTGCCAAATCGTGAAATCACTTGCGAGCCCGATTGTCTTTCGCGAGATGGTTTCGAGTGAAGCCATTGCCCGTCACAATAAGAAAACCATGGAGATGACGGCGATCAGCCCCGTTGAACGACCAATCATTCAACAGATCTTCGGCTCTGACCCGCTAACGATGGCAAAGGCAGCGAAACGAATCATGGAAAGCGATGCACCAGATGGAATCGATGTGAACATGGGTTGTCCAGTCTACAAAATTATTTCTAACTTCAACGGTGCAGCGCTCATGAAAGATCCTGATCGAGCGACCGCCATTGTCAAAGCCCTAAAATCAGCCGTTCAAGTTCCAGTTTCCATCAAAATTCGAGCCGGCTGGTCGCAAGATGATGAGTGCATCGAATTTGCCAAACGTTTAGAAGATGCTGGCGCCGATCTAATCACCGTTCACGGTCGAACTAAAGAACAAGGTTATTCGGGACTTTCAAATCGCAAGGCAGTCGCCGCCGTTAAACGTGCCGTCTCTATCCCAGTACTCTATAATGGTGATGTCTTCACTTGGCAGGATTATTTATCCGCCATCGAAGATACGAATTGTGATGGCGTATTGATCGCTCGAGGTGGCCTAGGTAATCCGTGGATCTTCAGACAAATCGAGACAGCACTAACTGGCGGAGAACCAGAAGCGGTGTCACTAAATGAAAAATTGCGAGTCATCAAACTTCATCTTGATTTGCATCTAAAACAGTACGGAATAAAAAGCGTCAACACTTTTCGTAAACATTTATCCTGGTACTTCAAAGGTTGGCCAGGAATAAAAAGTTTTAAGGAACAATTGATGACTGCTCCTGATCTCGCGACACTCCAAGTAATATTTGATAAAATAGAAGCAAACCAAAATTAATATGTCGCTCAAAATCGGCGTGCTCACCTTCGTCAACAAAAAAGAAAATATTGCGGTCGGTACTAACCGCATTATTTCTGAAGCCAAGAGCCGCGGTCACCAAGTTACTACGCTTTATAGTCGCTATGTCGGTCTGGTTTTCGGTAACGGAAAAACCCTCACCTACAAAGGTAAAATTTTAGAAGCGAAAGATTTCGATATTATCGTTGTCCGTCCAGGTTTTACCGAAGATCCAAGTATCAACTCTTCGATCATCAAACAGTTCCAACTCGCAGGCTTTTATGTTTTGAATAGCTACATTGGAGTTTTTCGTGCAAAAAATAAAATTCGTACTTTACAAATGCTCGATCACTTCGGTATCCCAGTGCCTAAAACTCACGTGGTTCGTGATCCAAATATGATTGAACAGGCCGCCTTAGAATTAAAGTTCCCAGTAATTATTAAGAACATTTACGGCACACACGGCAAAGGTGTTTTCATCGCTGAATCGGTGCGTTCGCTCAAACCAATCGTCGAATATTTAACCGATAAAGAACGTGGCCCAATTAGTTTGCAAGAATATATTGGTGAAGCTAAAGGCAAAGATTTGCGTGTTTTTGTTCTAGGTAAAAAAGTTGTCGCTGCCATGGAACGTACAGCTAAGAGTGGCGAGTTCCGTGCTAACTTTCACAAAGGCGGTTCAGTCGCACTAGCCGATATTACTGATCGTGAAAAACGCGTCGCCATCGCTGCAGCTCAAATTCTTGGACTCGATATTTCCGGCGTCGATATTCTACGCACCAAAGACGGTCCAAAAATCATTGAAGTAAACTCTAACCCTGGACTAGAAGGCATCAGCAAAGCTTCGGGTATTGACGTTGCTGCCAAGCTCGTTGATTTTATTGAATATCGAGCAAAAAAATACGCCCATTTGGTTGGCAAGACGCTCCCAAAGAAAAAAATGGTCGAGTGAGTAACTAAGTGACATGGTAGCTCTTCCATGTCACTTAGTTACTCTAGCAAAATACTGTAGCGCCAAATCAATATCATGGTAGATCTTTTGACGCATCCTCTCTTTTGACTCCCACGCTATTAGTTCAGATAACCGTTTACAAAGTGTGACGGTTATTTTTTTTCCTAATAAATTTCCTTTAAATTTAAAAAGATGGACTTCAAATTTAGCTGGCCTCCCAACCCCCCAACAAACTAAACCAAAATAGTTCTTGGAGGCATATTTGATCTTTGCCGCATAAACACCGTGACGAATTCTTGGTCGAGGCAGAAAGTCCAAATTAGCCGTTGGTACATCATAGTCTCGACCAGCGGAGCCATCACCTCTGACCACTACACCACAATAGCTTTTTTGTTCTGTCTTCATAACTAAAGTTTAACTGAATTATTAACTTTTGCCTAGCATCTAACCGCTTTTAACAGTCTCCGCAACAAACAAAAAAATCTTGACAATTTAGAAAAAAATGAGTAACATCCAGTTCCGGAACGTCAATAACCCCAAAACACAGGAGGCGTGCAATGACGAGGGAACTTTCCCGTTCGTCGCTCCCCGCACTTGTGTGCGTGGATGCGATGTTCACCATCTTCAAACCACGGCGTGGTGGCCGCAAAAACATGATTTGTCGGACCTACCGGAAACTCGGTGGTCTGCACCCACATGTCTCTAACCAGATGATCTGGGAGGCTATCCGACGTGAACGGATTCGCTTCCACGAAATAAAGGCAGACGAAGATTACTGGTTGCACATAAACCTTTCCGTCTACCGTTCTCTGAAGGCGGCGCGAAACAGACACAAAAGCGACTACCAGGCGGCCCAAGATGTACATCGCCGTATTACCAGCGACATCACAGCATACGAGCCAGACGCTCGGATTATCCGACTAGTAGGTCACCTTCGTGATCACGGAACAAGAGTCGTCATTGGCTCAAATCAAGAAGAAGCTAGTCTGCAAAAGTTACTCCGTGCACACAAGGTCGAAGGACTCTTCGATGCAGTCTATACCTCAGAATCGCTAGGCATGCGCAAACCCTACAAAGACTTCTGGGAAGCAATCCTCTGCCGTGAAAATGGCTCATCAGAAACTACAGCCCATGTCGGCAACTCTCCCAACTCAGACATCGGTGCCGCCAGACTCGGCATCCGAACATTGCTCTGGGACCCTAGCGGTGAAATCAGAGTAGCTAAGAGCTCCAAAAAGAGTTTCCGTCTCGCTCACCCGGACGTAGACGAAAAGGAATTCTTCCACCTGCTTCACAGCGGGCTCGTGCACCCCTTCACTACCTTCCACCAGGCTCTGGAGGCCCTCTGCTACTTCCCACCACCCCCCTCCGCCTCGGAGTGATTTGACCCCAATCAATCGCTCCGTTTTTTTTTGACTATCTTTCTATCCGATGGGACAATGAAATTATATGTGTGGAATTATTGGATTTATCGGTAAAGAATCAGCAACGTCCTATCTCCTTGATGGTCTATCAATTTTAGAAAATCGAGGCTACGATTCAGCCGGGTTAGCAACGATTTCACCAGAACACAAACTTGTCACGACTAAATTTGCCGGACGTGGGGCAGAAAGTGATGCTATTACTCGATTAAAAGAACATGTCAGTGCACATTTAGGCCACACTGTTGGTATCGCTCACACTCGTTGGGCCACGCACGGCGGTAAGACCGATTTAAATGCTCATCCACATCACGATGCTAAAGATCGCATCGCCCTAGTTCACAACGGAGTCATCGAAAATTCTTCTCAATTACGCACTGAACTGATTTCACAAGGCATTGATTTCAAATCACAAACTGATACCGAAGTTATCGCCCAACTCATTGGCATTGGGCTCGACAACGGCCTGTCACTAATCGAAGCTATTAAATCGACATTGGCTCGTTTAGAAGGCACTTGGGGATTAGCGATTATCGCCACTGATCATCCCGATCAAATCATTGCCGCCCGTAATGGTAGTCCAATTTTAATCGGCGTTGGACAAGGACGAATGTTCATTGCTTCCGAAGCCGCCGCCTTTAGTCAGCACACCAAAGAATATATTGCACTGGAAAACGGAGAAATCGCGGTTGTCAAAGCCGATGGTGCCAGCTTGGATTTATCTCGTGTGGAGCAAGCATCGGACGAAGTCATCAACCTTACCCCAGCCCCCTTCCTACACTGGACGATCAAAGAAATCAACGATCAACCAGAAGCCATTTCTCGAGCCATGAACTATGGCGCCAGAATTGAAAACGAAACTGATGTTAAACTCGGCGGACTAGAACAACAAAAAGATATATTAGGAACAATCAAACATTTAATTATCGCCGCTTGCGGAACGTCATTTCACGCTGGACTTTACGGAGCGCAAATCATGCGAGCTTTGAAATCTTTTGATTCTGTCGTAGTTGTTGATGCCTCAGAATTTACCAGCGAGATGATCCCGCCAACCGGCGCCGGCTTATTAGTTATTTCCCAGTCTGGTGAAACTAAAGATGTTCACCGCTGCATCAGTACGGCCAATAAAGCTGGCATTCCAGTCTTCTCGGTCGTTAACGCCGTGGGTTCACTAATCGCCAGAAGTACCAAATGTGGAGTTTATCTCAACGCTGGTCGTGAGCACGCTGTCGCTTCAACTAAAGCCTTTACCACTCAGGTCACCGTTTTAGCGTTGATCGCCAACTGGTTCGCTCAACAACACCACGAAGAAGAACCAAAACGCCGACGATTGATCGAAGCTTTACGTCGCCTACCGTCAAGCATCAAAACCGCCATCAGTACACAAGATCATATTCAAGATATTGCCAAAAAAATCGTCAACGCTGAACATTGCTTCTTACTCGGCAAAGGCCTGTCTGAGCCAATAGCTCGCGAAGGCTCACTCAAAATCAAAGAAATCACTTATATTCACGCTGAAGGTTATGCTGGCGGCGCGTTGAAACACGGTCCGTTTGCTCTGATCACTCCAGGCACACCGATTATTCTTTCGATTCTGGACGATGTTCACGCACCGCTCATGCGCATTGCCGCTGAAGAAGTTCGCGCTCGTGGCGCCTTCACAATTATCTTGACCGATAATCCAAAACTGGCCGAAGGAGTAGCCGATGAAACCATCATCGTACCGAACAACAATTCGCTCACCGCATTAGTGAGCGTCGTTCCTCTGCAAATTCTCGCTTACGAAATCGCCGTCCTTAAAGGCCTGAACCCCGATAAGCCACGTAACTTAGCCAAGGCCGTAACGGTGGACTAGGGGTCAGGTCTTCACAATTCACATTTATCTTTTTCCTCTAAGAACCATGCTGACTAGGGAGGTGCTGATATTTAGATGTTCAGCGATCTCCGAAGCCAAGTATCCACACCTATTAATTGCAAAATAAATAGCATTATTCCGATCAGCTCTATCTTTTAGGTTACTAAACAAGTCCACCAATTTAGGTCGGCCGACGATCCGTTCGACTCGAGGAATTTCTTTAATCTTCTCTTGATTTGGTGTAAATTCCCAAATTGCCTGAGCAAACTGCAAAGAACCAACGATAGTTCCTTTTTGAGCATCGACTAGCGGAGAATCACCGCCAATTCCATCAATCACAAAACTCTTATATTGCTTATAAGCCTTGGCGCGATTGCTCCCAAAATTCGACAAAATTTCCGCAACCGACAAAAATGTTTGTGGCGACCGCAATCCCGCAGTTGCAAGATAGCTACTCCAAGGCCATTCACCTGGGTCACTAACGAGCCCTGCCCGTACTGGATTCAAAACTATATATCGAGCTACGGCTAAAAAATAAGATTCCTTTTCAATCAAAAAAGCCTTAAAACGACCCTGTAAAATGTGGCCAACACAGTTGTGCTCTTGATTGAACCACTGAGTAAATTCACCGTTAAGGTCACGCATTCCAGCTGAAAGATTCGCTTCCGATGTCTCTATCATCAAATGGTAATGGTTGCCCATCAGACAATAAGCATGACAAATCCAATTACGCTTCTTAATTACTTTATTCAGGACCTCGAGAAACAACGTCCGATCATTATCCATCAAAAAAATATCTTGCTGTTTATTTCCGCGAGATGTGATGTGATAAAGCGCTCCAGGATACTCAATTCGCAATGGACGCGCCATATTTATGGTAATTTTATATAAATGTGAATTGTGAAGACCTGACCCCTATGTTTCTAGCCACTTCTCTTCCTGTCGGACTAAAAATTCTTCGGCTCGAAGTGGTTCGGCCATGATTTGTTTAACGACTTTTTCCATTCGTGATGATTGAGCACCCTTCACTAAAACGACATCACCTTTTTGCACGGCACGATCCAAATATTTACCAGCCTCATCAGCTGTGGCAAACCATTCGATATGTGCAGATTCCATTCCCGCCTCTTTAGCGCTTTCAACAGCGATTTGCATATCTGGGCCCACGGCAATAAATAAATCGGCACACTGTGCCACTTGCATACCAATCATTCGATGTTCTTGGTCTGTATATTTCCCAAGTTCGGCCATTTGTCCTAAAACAGCAATGCGACGGTCTCGTTCTTCACCCGGAGTAAACAACCGCAATAGCTCTAGAGCGCTCTGCATAGCCGCTGGCGCTGCGTTGTAACTGTCATCGATGATCAGAGAACCCTTGATGCCCGGGAGTGGATTCAGGCGTCCTGATACCGGACGATATGAATCATTCAAAGCCTTGATTGCCTCAACGGAAGGCACACCGAATTCCGTCGCCACAGCCAACCCCGCCAAACAAGCCATTACTGGCGCATAACCTAAACAATTATTTAACTTTAGCTCTCCGATCACAATGCCATTTTCTGTAACGTCAGCGCTTGTCACCGCAAAAATCTCACCCGGGTCAAAACTTTCATCAAGTCGTGTTTGTAAACGTAAATTCTGGAACGACCAATGGTTTGATCGCGAACCATAAGCAATCACCTTTCCAGTTGTTAGTTGATTCATCAAGACGACTTTTTGATCGTCACCATTTAAAATCGCTAAACCATCCGTCGGTAACGATGAAATAATTTTTGACTTCTCGAGTACTAATTCATCGACATCTTTAAAGTTGGCAGCATGCACCGTTGATAACCCGGTCACTACTCCAACTTTTGGCTGTGCAAGCCTGCACAACGCTTCGATATCACCAGGACGATCAGCACCAAATTCCAAAACCAAAATGCTTGGATAATCTTTAGGAATTGGGCCAAATAATACTTTTAACCAGCCGCCAAATGACCGACCAGGACTGTCGACACCGAGAACGGTCAGAGGCACGCCAAACTCATTATTATAATTCTTTTTATTGCCTCGAACATGATGTTTTACAGACAAGGCAATTTCAATGGCTTGCTTGGCCGAAGTCTTTCCCATGACAGCAACAATTATCGGCTTATTCTTTGCTAAGACTTTTTTGGCTTTATTCTGTAATTGTTTGATAACCCAATTTCTCATATAGCATTATTGTAAACGAAATTCTCGATAACTGAAAGCATCAATTTATATTTATCATCACCAAATGAATAACAAAAAAAATGGCAAAAAAGTAACAAAGTCCAAAGTTCAAGACCTTAAACCATCACCACAGAACGAGAACCAAAACCCGAGCCCGAGTGCGACCGACCAACCCTGCCAAAGCTCGCCAGGGCGCCAAAAGCGTACCAGCACACGAACGGGACGTAGCCAGATTTCTTAAACCAAGCGCCAGTGAGAAACGCTACACTATC
>CAYPRR010000002.1:10065-19538 GCA_964413245.1 uncultured Gammaproteobacteria bacterium | reverse complement strand
AAAATTGAATCATCAAACAAACGCCAAATAATCGAACGCCAGGCTATCAGTGCTAAAACCGCCAACAAAGGTGTCACTAGCAAAATAGCATTACTACCAAAAAAACGACCGACCGTTCCGGCTATCACTGGTAACCCCAAAAAACTTCCAGGCACCAATTGATCACCAACAGACAAGACGCTGCGAGGATGGATGATACTCGCCAGGACTAAATCTTCAGAACCCAACAACGACAATCTTCCGGTCTGTGAAAATGTTCTCGCGAATTGCCAATTAGCATTTTCATCAGGTGAGTTAAAAACTCGTGGAATCCCAAAACTCAAAACCAAGGTCGAAATAAAAAAAGCCGTTAAAAACAATATCTTTGTAAAACGATACCAGTTCATAGCCTATAGACTGTAAGTCAACAGAGAAACGATGGCAAACACTAACGCCAGAGCTAAAGTTCCATTTGATAAATCTACGAATAAATCTATTCCGTGCCAAAGCGAAATCAGTAAGAACGTTACACCTATAACTTGCAAAACCATCTTTACCTTACCCCAAACGTTAGCAGTTCCAACCTTACCCTGCTGACGTTTATACCAGCCGCCAATAATCAACAATAATTCCACTAAAATTAAAGCTAAGGCTAAGTAAGAATTAACGTGACGAATCACTATCAAAAGTACCACCGAACCGATCAACAATTTGTCCGCTATCGGGTCAAAAAATGTACCCCAAGCCGATATCTGATGTCGCCAACGAGCCATCGAGCCATCAACTGCATCAGTTATCGCTGTAAACAAAAACAGTGGCACGCCTACCGAATACCACTCTTTATATAAAAACCAAAGAACAACCGGAGTCAGCATCATCCGAAAAATCGTCAGATGGTTTGGCATCACCCGATCTGGAATCATTCGCACCAATGGGCGCAATAGATAATCATGAGGAAAGAGTTTGGCGGGGTCGCGCACTACCATAGTTCGTGCTAGGATAATAGCAATTTCTTTATGTTTTTACTAGCCATCGCGATTTTCTGCTTGTTATCTCTCCTCGGTACTGCTGTGTTCTATTTTGGCACCGTTTCAGCCTTAAGTTACAGTTTAATTTTCGTCACGGTCTTAGCTGGTACCGGAATCACATACTGGCGTCACCACCGACAAATCATTAAACAACCCATCGAAAAATCTAATTGGAGCGCCTCATCAGCGCTCGCCACGATCGGTTGCTTAGTTGGACTTAGCGCCTGGTGGTCAACAATCTGGAATGTTCAAATCATCGATTCGGTTCGATCACCATGGTTGGTCATCGCACCAGTTAGTATTATCGCCCTGGGTTTGTGCATCTTTTTTCTATACGGATTGGTTACAACTCGCGTAAACAGATTTTGGCCGATCGTACTAATTCTGTTTACATTTTTTTCAGCGATTTCGATGGCTACGATCGTCTATCCACTGGGTTACGGATTTGATCCGTTCCTTCATCGTGCAACCATTAATCATATCGCAGAGTTCGGAACAATCAATCCAAAACCCTTTTACTACATCGGACAATACGCTTTAGAACTTTTTGGACATTTGATTTTCAAAATTCCGCTGAATTTATTAGATCGATTTTTTCTACCGATTACCGGATCGGCATTACTCGTCGGATCGGCTTGGATTGGCCTAACACAAACATTAAAAACAAAAAAATCACCAGCCATCTTAGCAATCTTTTTATTTCCACTTTCTGCACTCATAGTTACCACACCGCAATCACTGGCCTTCGCAACCACAGCAGCAATTGTATTTTTATCATTACCACGATTAACTCATTCGATCGACGCACCTAAACTGCAAATTCTCGCTCTATTAACAATAACAACGCTGGCTATCCATCCATTAGCAGGAATCCCGGCGATTATTTACCTTGCCCTGGTTTGCTCTTCAGAAATAAATATTGTCTGGTTACGACGCACAGTCATAAGCCTTTTTAGTTTAGCTGGATCCATTTCATTACCACTCGTATTCATAATTCAAGCAAAAATTTCCGGATTGCCAATCAGTTTTTCACTCACCAAAATTCTTAATTGGTCAGAACTTAATCTGAGTGGCTTTTTTGTTAATCAATACAACGTCTGGTTTGACGGACTTTATTTAGTGATCGATAATTTTCTATTCTTACTAGGATTTTCAGCCATTCTTGGTTTCTTCAATTATTACCGACAAAATAAAAACTGGTCAACGCACCTACCGATGCTAATGGCCATGATCTGTTTTGTAAATTTTATCTTGATGAGTTTAACATTAAAATTTGATTTTCTAATCGAATATGAACGTGCTGATTACGCCGTTCGATTATTAACTTTGACAACAATCTTTCTTTTACCGCACATTGCTTTCTTAATTCACTTTATCGACGATCGTATCAAAAGTGAATCGCCAGGAATGCGCGTCGCTTTCGCTGGATTGATTGCATTAATCATCTCCGCCAATATCTACGGAACTTATCCACGACACGATAATTATGCTCGCTCATCTGGCTTTAACGTCTCACAGAACGATTTTGATGCCGTCCGAGCGATTGACGGTGTTGGTGAAAATCAAGAATTTATCGTACTCGCTAACCAAGCTGTTTCGGCTGCTGCGGTAGAAACTTACGGTTTTAAAAAATATTATCATAATGATATTTTTTATTATCCAATCCCAACCGGTGGTGTGATGTATGAATATTTTCTTGCCATGAATGAGGCACCATCGCGAAAAATTATAGAGCAAGCGTTGGATACAGCTGACGTTGATTTAGCATTTTTTGTGGTTAATAATTATTGGTGGCAATCGGAAAAAATTATAGAAAATACAAAAAATATCTCTGACGACTGGTTTGCTGTAGGCGATGTAACAATCTTCAAATTTATTCGCTACGCCTCGCAATCACCTCAGTAAGTAAATCGGTAAGTCTTCTGGTATAAGATTTGAGCTCATGCGGTGCCACCGTGGCGCGAATCATTTCTTGAGAAGCCGCGAAATTGTCTTTTTCGCGATCTAGCTGATTAACGGCGCGACACAAATCATCAGTTGAACCAGGCTCAAATAAATAACCATTAATACCATTCTGAATCAATTCACCAACTCCTCCAATATTTGCAGCTAAAATTGGTACTCCGGCATTCAGACTTTCATAGATAACTGTCGGAGAATTCTCATAGCATAACGACGGGACTATTAATGCGTCAACTACACCAAAACAATTAACCAGTTGCTCCAATGAAATATAACCAAGATAGACGATATTCTTGTCAGCCACTGACCGCTTCTGTACCAATGCACTGTAAGTCCCCTCACCGGCAATAATCAACTGAGTACCTTTAGGAAACTGACGATATGCATTGAGCAAAAACTCAGTTCCCTTATGCAACTCTAGCTGGCCTATAAATAAAAGTTTAAGTGGCCCCGGATTGCGCTGACCACGTGTAACTGGAATAAATCTTGGTGCTGGATTTGGCATCATTTGAACATAAGATTTCTTAAAAAAACCCTCTTTAATATAAACATCACGTAGATAAATAGATGGAAAAATTACCGCATCAGGACTCGAAAACAGAATTCGACAGATAAAACTATAGATTTTGTAAAATACATTAATATAAAACGGAACCTCTTCTCGCCCGGCAAACAATAATCCTGACGGATAAATTAATTGTAAATCATGAACAACGTGAACGTGTGGAATTTTTAAAGACCGAATAGCTACCGGAATACGCAAACCCAAACCCTTTAAGTTATGCGTGATTACTGCGTCTGGCTGTTCTTCTTTTAGTATTTTTTAGACCCGTTTCGCTCCACATGGACACAAAGTATCAATAACATGCCAAAACAGTCTAATAATCCAAGGGTACTTGTAATCGTCGAGCGCGTAATAAATGTTGTTTGGAAAAAATCGGTAAACACGCTCGGTTGTATTGCGATCGTTTTTTACCTCACTCCCCAGCCGACGTGGTTGGCTGGTAATCACAAAAATGTCATGACCTTGCTCAATCAAAGATTCGACCGTCCGAACAACGACATTTTCGGCACCACCACGAGAAAAAGGTGGATAGTGGTTTGTAATTATTCCGATCTTCATATATTTAGAACCGCGCTAAATGTCCAGCTACTGTGTCACGGGTCCTGTCAGACATCGTCAACGTACCAGTAAGTACGTCTCCTTGTCTGCCACCCGTTCCTTGTATCAGAACATTTATCGCTAGTTCTCGTAATTACTATTAATTCACTGTATCGCCTTTGTAAACAGAAATCAATCGTACGAGTAGTTTTTGTTCCTCGAATTTTTCTTTGGCTCGCTCTGATGCACGTAAACCGAACCGCCGTCTCATCTCAGAATTATCAAGCAATTGTCGCATCGCATTAGCCAATGCAGCGACATCTTTTGGTGGTACCAGCAAACCGGTCTCATGAGACTCGATCACCATCCGAACACCAGGCAAATCACTAACAATCGATGGCAGGCCAGTTAATTGCGCTTCGATTGTCACCAGCCCCCATGCTTCCGACCGATCTATCGACGGCAAGACATGAACATCAGCCGCTCGATAATAATTAGGTAGCTCGCCAAATGGTACCGAACCAGAAAAAATCACCCGATTGGCCAACCCCACGAGTTGGCTTTGTGCCTGGTACTGTTGCCTTAAATCACCGTCACCAACAATCAGCAGGCGCCACGAGCGATCGTTACCAAGCTCGGCACAAGCCTGAAGCAAAACTTCAATACCTTTAAAATAATGCGCTCGGTCAAGTCCACCAACAAAGATAAAAACAGCTTCATCTTCATTAATTCCTAACTTGGTTCGTAACGATAAGTCTCTTCCAGGATGGAAACGATCAGCGTCGGCACCAAAAGGCATCTCTATAAGATTCGATCGATTCAATCCAACCGATTGTGCATAATCAAGTGAGGAAATCAAAACTGCTTTCGCTCGACCGAGAACTAACCATTCATATTTCAATCGATATAATTTAAAAATCAAGCCAAGAAAACCATCAGCTTTTGGTTGCATGTGAAAAGTCACGATCAATTTCTTACGCCAAATCAACGAAGCGATGGCGACCAAAAAATCCGAACCAAAAAATGGATAGTGCAGATGGATCACTTCGAACGAACGCAATCGCCACAACAGTGACGGTAAAACTCCGGCATTACCCCAAGAAAAAATCGGATGTAAGCGCTCGACACCAACTTCCTGCTCGCCACCATGATGATAATCTGGCGTAAAAACAGTCACCTCATGGCCAGAATCGCGTAATCGGCGAGTGTATTCATAAGCCACCGTGCCCATACCACCACGGTAAGGTGGATAAACCGGGGTAACTTGAGCGATCTTCATATTACCAACGGATTAATTTGTAGGCCGCTTGCCAGGCTTGTTCGATGGCCGGATTAATCACTCTATCCATCCATGCATTGCTGGTTTCCTGCGCCTCAATTTTACCCGTAAACAAACGAAGTAATTCTTGATCGGAAATTTTTCGCAGTCGCTTGGCCCGACGACGCATGGCAAATAATAACTTCCAAGTTGATGGCAGAAACCATTGTTTAAAAGCCCACAACTTGGCTTTAAACCAACCGCCACGCAAAGCCATCATCCAAGTCCCTACTTCAATCGCCAGTAACAAAGGCAACAATAAAAACAAAGTCAAAAACTTGAAATAAGATTTCACTACAATCCAACGATACAGTTCCATCCAAGCAAACTTTTTTGGATTACGAGAAAAACTATAATCATGATAGGCAAACGATTTAGTACAAAGTACGTTGCGATAACCTGCCAAACGTAAACGTAAACCAAGCTCCAAGTCTTCGTGATACATCGCAAATCCTTCTTCCATTAAACCAACTTCTTTCAGCGCTGATATTCGATAAAGCACGGCGGCACCGGAAGCATAGTTAATCTCCGCTCCATTTTCGTAATTTAGTTCGACTAACGGTCGTCCGTTATCGCGCGCAAAACCATAACCGGCCATATGAATCATGCCACCACTCACGTTAACTTTTTGATGATCATGCCAAAAAGTAATAAGCGATTGCACCGAACCAATGTGCGAATCAGACTCTGCTAACGCCACCGCTTGCGTGATTGCGCTTGGATGTAAATGTAAATCACCATTATGCAAAAAGACGTAATCAAAATTATTTTCGATGGCGAAACGGATACCAATATTGTTGGCTGTCGCAAAACCATGATTAACACCATCATCATGCAAAATAATTTCTGGTAAATCTTTTTTCGAACGTGGTAAAACTTTTTCTTTAATTTCTGCGGTGATGCCGTCTGGCGAACCGTTTGGGATCATCATCACGCTCATTCGGTCCTGCGGATAATCCAGTGTTGCCAAAGACGAAACAACCTCTGGTAAATGCCGGAGGTTGCCGTGACAAAGATAAATGATGGCTACTCTTGGTTGCATGCTAGTGTTTTTTTATTTCTTCCATAATAGCTATTCGACGAATCAGCTCTGTAACCTCGTGATGCATCTTTTCTTGTCGTACCATAATTCGATATAATGTATAGAAAAGCACAACAACCGCACAATAAACCAACAAATCTGCCCCCTTTTCTACGCCAACATATTTTGCAAAAACATCCGTTGTCTGCGGTAACCATGCCACAAAAATCACTACTAACCAAAAAGTAGTCCAGAGACCAAACCAGTACAGACTAGCGCGTTGCTTACGATATTGGCCTAGCGTTTTAGATAAAGCGAATAAGGCAAAAATAATCAATGTGATTTTAAAAATCATAACAAATCAAAAAATTTATGCTTAAAATAATCTTTAAGCACAATAAAACCGCTCCAAAATGTCATGCCCTTTTTTAAAGTTTCTACTGTATAGCGAATCTCAACTGGATAACCAACAAATTTTAGATGGTTTGATTTAATAAGATCAAGAATCTCAGAAGCATGCGCCATACGATCTTGTGAAAGGTGAATACTTCTCGCAGCTCGTTCGCTCAACACGCGAAAACCACAATGCGGGTCAGTAATCGCAATGCCTGAAACAAAACGCGTGAACATTAAGGCGATTTTAAGCGTCAATCGCCGAGTGGCCGGCATGTTCGATTCCTTACCCATAAAACGCGAACCAAGCACCACGTCAATACCATCTTTAAGAGAAGAGACCATTCCAGGTATATCCTTTCCTAGCATCTGGCCATCGGCGTCAAAATGAACAATTGCATCGGCTTGCAAAACTTCCAACACATAATTGGTCCCAGTCTGCAAAGCTGCACCTTGACCACGATTTATAATATGTCGAAGCACATGCGCTCCAGCCAATCTAGCGATTTCACCAGTGTCATCTTTTGAGCAATCATCAACTACCACTACAACATCACAAAATTTTACAACATCAGCTATCGTTGTCGCGATGCGCTTTTCTTCATTATAGGCTGGAATAACGGCTACAATCTTCATATCTAACCTCAGTTTGGACCACTAGTCTTGCCCTGTCAACAGCAATTGATTAACACGAATATACTCGATTGTTTTCTCTAATCCTGCCTGTAACCGTACAATCGGCAACCAACCTAGCCTCTCTTTAGCCTTTTGAATATCAGGCAATCCCAGTGGGCTAAGGAATGGCAGTTCTCCGGCGTAAGAAACCGTTGAAGACGATCCGGTCATTTCGATAATCATTCGGGCGACGTCAGCCAATTTCAAATCAACATCAGAGCCGATATTCACCGGACCGATACCCGCTGGTGACGCCATCAATTTAATCAAACCATCAACAACATCAGTCACATAAATCATCGAGGTCATAAAATCTTCACCACCGCTCACCACAATTTCCTGATTATTCAAAGCCGCCAAAATAAAATCCGGAATTTGGTGACCGTCAAACAATGGCATGCGTGGACCAAAAGTTCGAAAGACACGAGCAATCTTACAATCAATGCCGTAAACCTGTTCGTAAGTATAGAACATCGATTCGGCAAATTTCTTACCTTCGTCGTAACAAGCGAGAGGCGTTAAGTGATTCACGATTCCTAAATCCTCTTCGTGAAAAGATAATTTTTCTTTGGAGCGTGCACCGTAAACGGCCGACGATGAAGCCAAAACACACTTCGACTTATACTTGGCAGCAATCTCTAGAACGTGATGCGTACCAACTGAATTAGTCAGCAAAGTTTGCATGCGATATTTATCGAATTGTTTAATCGATGTTGGTGTAGCTAGATGATAAATCTCTTGCACGCCTAAAAATTTAACTTTGAAAGGAATTAGCTCGGGGAAAGCCTCCAGATCAAATGGCTTGTTGATATCGATACGCAGAAACTGAAAATCTGGATTACGCAGAAATGGATCGATATTACGAACATGACCAGTTGAAAAATTATCGACACAAATAACTCGATAATCTTGTTTTAGCAATTCGCCACAAAGGAATGAACCGATGAATCCGGCACCTCCTGTAACCATGGCAACTTTTTTATCCTCCATATTTTGTTAGAACCGCGCTAAATAATTTTCCCATCCTGAACGAAGTGAAGGATCTGGAACTATTTATCGCTAGTTCTCAATAATAATTTAATTACTGAGCGAGCGTTGCTAATTCAGCTCTTGTCTTCATTATACTAGTATCGACGTCTTCTGACTCTATAATTTCATCACCATGCTCAAAACGACCAAAATAAGTTGGCTCAAAATCAATCACATAATCAGCCCAAGTTGACCCGTACATTTCGCTAGCGATCGATTCCGAAGCTATTTCACGTAATTCGGGAGCGAATTCATCACTGTCATTATCAAACAGAGCATAAACGCGAGGGTCGCTAGTAATCTTTACCAGGACTATCCCAGCCTTTGGCAACATCACGCCGGAAAGTGGCAGTGTGGATAAAGTCGCATCGGTTACGTTCTTAACCCGATCAAAACTATCGCCCCAAGTAAAATAACTATTGGTATCAACAAAAGCTCGACGCCCACCTTCACTAGTTACATAATAAACCGTTGGAAACGATGGGCTCTTAATGAAGTCACCAGCAGACACTGAAGTAATATCTTCCAATAGACCGGTCACCGGTGAAAAGCCTTGCTCACTTATTGATTCATCGACTGGTTCCGTAGTAGGCGATAATCCGTTATCCGGACCTGACCCCATATTACTAAATTCTGCGCCGTATTCCAGCGCGCGAGCCAGATTTAATCGGCCGGCGCCAGCTTTAGACTTCATCGAACTGTTGATGACATTAATCGGATCAACCGAGAGTTTCAAAACGTTAGTGATATCTTCAGGCGTTAAATCTGGATAGGCGGAGAGCAACAAAGCAGCGGCACCGGCAACCAACGGCGAAGACATCGATGTTCCCGACCAACCACCCAAATACTTATCATTAAAACCATCAGCCGGTTCTTCAAAAGCCAAACCGTAAATATCTTCTCCGGGAGCCGAAAGATCTAAACAGTCGCTACCAAAATTAGAGAAAATACTTCGAAAATCATCAC
>CAYPRR010000002.1:0-10055 GCA_964413245.1 uncultured Gammaproteobacteria bacterium | reverse complement strand
ATCTGTTGAACCAACGCCAATCACCCAATCTTCCGTAGAACTAAAATAACAAGCTGGGTAAACGGGATTACGGTCAGTGTCTTGATTTTCATTACCCATGGCGGCTACAACAACCACACCGGCACGATAAGCATCACGAATCGCATCACGCAATCGTGAGTCATCGCTATCGCCAGCAAAACTTAAATTAATCACATCGGCACCCATCGCTACGGCATATTCTACAGCTTCAATAGCTTCGGTCGAACTTCCCGATCCATCTTCATCCAACATGCGAATTGGCATCACCGTAACGTCCCAACTGACTCCCGCAACACCTTTGCGGTTATCGCCAACAGCACCAATCAAACCAGCAATTAAAGTGCCGTGCGACACCGCATCAACATCGGCGCTCGAACCATCATTTGGAGACGAATCATTATCATCACTCACAAAATCCCAACCAAAAACATCATCAACGTAACCATTCTCATCATCATCTTTACCGTTATCCGCTATCTCGCCAGAATTCTGCCACAAATTATTAGCTAAATCCGGATGGTCTAAATCTGTGCCAGCATCAAGCACAGCCACGATTACGTTGTGTGAACCAGTGGTCGTTTCCCAAGCAGCTGGCGCTTGAATTTGATCTAGATACCATTGTTCTGAATAATCCGGATCATTAGGCGTCGCGGCCTCTGCAATTCCAATACCTCTCCCAACCCCTCCATAACTGGAGGAGAGAACCACAATTAATAAAATACTAAGTAAAAATAAAACCCGTCGCATATGACGGGGTTTATTCTATCATTATTTCTTGCACTGGTCTTTAGCCTCCGCGAATTCATCTTGCAGAGCTGAGCTATCTGGTGAAAGCGTTAGCGCAACTTGGTAATGAGCTAAAGCCTGTTCGCAATCACCATCAGCTAAATACCATTTGGCTAAGGTGACCATCGTCCAGTTAGTTTGACCAACATTAGTCACCGCATTTTCTAGAGCCTCGCGAATATCTTCTCCACGACTACCAGCGAAATGATTCTGCAAGAACTCAACGTAATCGCGATTATATTCTTCGTAGTCCGGCAGAAGTTCGATAGCTTTTAAGTACGCTTGTTCAGCCACGAGGTAATCCCCCATTTGCTCGGCGACATCGCCATAGTTATTCCAACCGGTGTAATCTATTTGGTTAACGTCGGTTAGATAATGTTTGTAAACATCAGCTCCCTGTTTTAATTCACCGATCATCACGTAGTCTGAGGCCAGGTTCATGTAAAGCGCCATTTCAACTTTGCCACCGCTCGCTTCTTGAGCCGTTAAGGCCGATTTGGTTAATTCGATGCGTTGAACAAACGTTTGGCGAATTGCTGGTTCCATTTCAACGTCAACATGATCGACTAGCTGATCGACAACCGGCCGTGACTGCCAATAGCCATAACCCAGACCACCAACAATCACTAACGTCGCTATAATGAAAGCGATATTTTTCGGAGATAAATGAAGTTTCATAATGAAGAAATGTTAGCGGTTTCTAGCACTTTTGGCAAGCGAATGTGAATATGGGAACTAGTGATAAATGCTCAGCAGCTAGGCGACGGAAAAATTGCGAGGAGACGTACTTACCGGTACGTTGACGAGCAATTTTGAACGGCAACAACGCTGATGAGTATTTAGCACGGTTCCAACAGAAAACCAGCCCGGTAAAGGGCTGGTTTTCAACTCTGGCTCTAGGTCGAGTTCCCGCGAGACGTTCAGACCGAAGTCCGAAGGTTCGTAAGAATCATCGATTAGAATCCAAGAGCGTTGCCGGTTACTGGCAAGGAATCTACGAGGTAAGCACCGAAGATTTCCTGTGTAACTGACGTATCGGTTTCGCTGCCATCGTCTTCCCAGAGGAAGGCGCTTGGCATGCGATCGATGTCGTCGAGGGCATCGTTACCGTCGCTGGAATCTGGGTCAGAGTTCATGTAACCGCGGACCACGACGATCGTGGTGCCGTCAGTGACACTAACCAAGAGCATGCGCTCGTCACCCGTACCACAACCGGTATCATCTGTATCCATACAGAGGACATCACCAACTGTGTAACCAGCCGAAGCGGTTACCGTCAAAGTGGTGTCAGTTTCTGTGAGGTCAGTTTCGTTCAAATCGCTAGCGCCCAAGAAGGTGCTTACGATTGGATCGCTAGCCAAGGTAACCTGGATGGAATCGTCTGGATCAGATGAGATGTAGTTTAAGTTGATGTACAAAGCATACGTGTTGCTGGTTCCAGCTGGCACGATGTTTTCATCATCGAAGGTGACATGTGCGAAGTCGATGTTATCAGTGTCATCCGTACAAACGGATCCATCTGAATCCAAGAAACTCCAGTCAGCATCAGCATCGATGGCTGTACCCGTACCAAGAGTCGATAGGTTGTACAGATCGAAATCTGAATCATCTAGACCATTGATAGTCGCACCGATGACAGCACCGGCGTCTCCATCGTTACCAGCGTCACAAACGTTGTAACCGCTAGCACCGTTATCAGTTGAACTGATAGCAAAGATCAACTCATTGAGCACGACATCTTCGCCAGCGTTAGCCGCTACAGTAAAGCGGTAAACTTCCTGGTCGCCTGGGGTCTTGCTGGATCCTGATGGTGAGGAAGAGTGCAAAGCCACGGTTGGCTTGGTCTCACGCACCACGAAGATGCCTTGAGCGGCGTTACCATCGGCAATGGTCGTTAGATCATCGTCGTCGAGAGTAACACCTGAGGACTGACCAACAGCACGAACCTGGTCATCATTGGTCGTCTCACGGGAAAGACCCATACGGATCTTCTCGTTGGAAGTAGCGGAACCACTGTGACGATCGGAAGTAGCGACGTTGACCTTGACGGTCACAGCAGCGTCGTCATCCTTAGGAACGTAGAAGAGCAAGCTGTTGAAGGTCACTTCGTTACCGGTCAATGAACCACTGGCGTTGCCAGTGGTGCCATCTTCCATAGGGTAAGAAATGGTAACTGACGATACGTTATTAGCGTAAGCATCAGAATCAACAGTAGCGTTATCAGCTTCAGCCTGTTCTTCAGTCACCGTTAAACGGTTGACCACGAAAGCTTCGTTTGATGAATCGAAACGGAACTTACCAGCCGTGTTCAAAGTCGAACCGGTCATGATGAAGTCAGAGTCTGGAGCATCGGAGGCATCGGTGACAGCCAAGGTACCAGATTCGGTAACCGAGATATATGTTGAAGGAGTTGTGTTGATGGTTGTAGTAACACCACCGTTGATGCTGGCAGCGGCCAAAGCATCGCCTTCGTCATCCTCAGCGGAGACCGCGGTTGTTGGGTCAACAATCTCCCAAGCAAATTGGTCGTCGGTGCCTGGAGCAACGTTAGCCAAGTTACACTTGACTACAGCTGTCTCAGCTTCGCCGGCTGGAATTGCGTAAGAGAAGCTCTCGAAGATAATGACACCGGTGGTGTCAGTAACTGATTCTGGACCAGCGATCAAATCGCCAGAGGAAGAATCATAGAGAGAGCAAGAGTTGATGCGGTCAGCTGGATCTGTTGTCAAAACATCAACATCAGCACCGTCATCATCACCAGAAGAGAAAGCACTTCCTGAGTCTTCATCGGTGAAGATGGTCACAGTCAAATCAGTAACGGTTAAGTCTGAACCGTTGCTAGCTGTGAAGTTATAACCAACGACAGTGACGTCGCTAGTACCCTTGACGTAGGAGGTGTCGCCCGTTGGGGTCGAAGCCAAAGCTACAGTCAAGGCAGGAGATTGAACGGTCATAGTGTAACCAGACAAATCAGAACCTGGAACGATGTCAGTTACGGCATCGCCAGCTTCATCTTCGACGGTCATGGCACCGGTCAAGTCCATAACAGCTATGAAGGTATGGTTGGCCTCAGCCACGGTTGCATCCATGTCTGCTGTCAAGGTGAGGTCTAGTGTTTCACCAGCCTCAATAATCAAATCGTCTGTGAAGACAACTGTTCCGACTTCACCAGCGATTGTAGCTTCTTCTGGACCAAGAACCAAAGCACCAGTTTCGGTGTTGACGATTCTATAATCAGTCAAAGCTGCGTCTGGGGACACAAACATATCAGTCGCGGTAACCGCGAAGGTTAGGTTTGTGATGTCAACCCAGCGCTCCGAAGTAATCGAGAAATCAAACAAGGAGAAATCATCAGCTCCATCTTTAACATCAGCAGCGGAAGGACCGTTGAAAGCAACGGTAACATCGCCACCCTGGACAGTTACGGTTGAGAATTCACCAGCTCCACCATCGTAGTTGTTGGTAACGGTGACTCCGAAACCGAAGTCGCGACCAACAGCGTCGAGGTCAGCATTGTTTTCCAAAGAGGTAACAATGGTGTCATCAACTTCACCACCAATTTTGGCTTTCACGGTGAAAGTCTCATTGGAGCCAGCTTCCAAGAAGAAAGCATCGGTGAATTCGAAGAGAACTAAGTCGCTACCGATATCGGTACCAGTGGCAACCTCATCTGTGCCTTGCAACAGAACGAATTCTGATTGATCGGCAGCGTTGTTGATGTTCAAGGTTACACCGTTGACATCAATATCTTCGACTGAACCAGCCGAGAGTTTGAACTTGGCGATGGTGGCATCAGCTTGACCCAAGCTTGGGTCAGCCAACGAACCAGTGTCTTCGATGGTAATTGAACCAACGTCCAAATCTTCAACCGACATAGTGTGACCGGTTACTGGGAAGGTACCAGCAACATCGCCATCGGTATCCACTGAATCAGCGGAATCGATTGCGAAAGCGAAGGAACCAGAAGTGATGGTAGTATCCATATCAACAACCACCGTGATGTAACGAGTCTCGTTAGCATCGAACGAAAGTCCGAGGCTGGAGAAAGTCGTTGTTCGGGTGGAAGAGTTGACGGAACGACCATCGGTCAAGCGCTCGCCACCTTCGTAAAGGTAAACGCCGTTGGCCAAGATAGCATCAACGTCAATCAAACCTGTGAGTTCAACGGTCAAGGCGGACAAAGTGGCCGCGCTGGCTGCTGTGAACTTGTAGGTTGCTACTTCAACGCCAGTGGCGGTGTTTGGCACGGAAGCAGCAGCGGCTGAGCTCGAAGCGAGCGAAACCGTCATGTCGCCACCGGTAACAACGTCTCCACCCATCTGGGATGGATCGGTCAAAGCGGAAACTTCGGAAGTGATGTCGTCGCCAGCGGTCAAAGCGGAATCATCAATGCTAGCGCCATCCAAGAAGAACTTGGACTGGTAGTTGTTAGCAGTCATTCCAGCTGAGCTGATCAAACGCTTCTCACCGTCCAAAGCGAGGTAGTAATCCCCACCATCCATGTACAGCATGCCATCGAAGGCATCGGCTGTCATGAGTGAGCTACCTGTTGTGTAATCCACAAAGAAAGCATCTGGCACATCGATAATGCCAGAGGCCCAATCAGAACCGGCAAAATCAACAGCAGTTGCTTCATCTTCAACCCAACGGATAGTTCCATCGGTTGAAACAGCGTAGGTCTTTGGGTCGGAAGTGATCTTAACCCAATATGTACCTGGGCGGACAACAGCATTGCCAGCTAGGTCGATATCGGCCAAGTCACCGTCAGAAATTGTCTCGGTGCTATCGAAATCAGCAAACCAAGAGAAAAAGGTCTTTTCGTTAGGGAAAGTGTAGCGCTGACCGTCGTATCCGTAGAAGTAGACGGTTGAGAGGGAGGTTCCTTTGATCAGGTCACCTTCGCTGGCAGCAGCCTGGGCTGATGGCACTGCGAAAGAAGCCAAACCAACGGACCAAACGATCGTCGCCGCGGCAACCGCGATGGCGAAAGCTTTTTTTCCGATGCTTAATGCGTTATCCATAATTTACTATCTGCCTTTCTAGTTTAAGAATATTCAGCGATAACGGCCATGCGGCCTCGACCTTTGAGTTATCTCTGATTTAATTTTTGTGAAAACGCGTAATGCGTTCCCGCTGCGTAGCACCCTGAGTCTTTATCGAAGGGCGCGACAGAGTGGGAACGGATTACTGCGCTTCCTGCATTGACTCTCCCCCAGTTATGGGGGAGATGGAGGGGGAGATTAATTCGTCCGGCTCAGTAACTTTCGGCAACTCACTAACCGCCTGCGTAATCGCCACTTCGATATCGGCTAAATCACTTTCAATCGCTTTGAGTTGATCGCGCATCGCATTCATCGAATCGAAGGCGTCGCGTGAACCACCAGCCGTGAGACGATCCATAGCCGCTGGCACTCCGGAAGTCGCAGCCGTGATATTGAACTCGATAACGTTAATGTCTTTCTTGGTTGGTAATCCAGCAGCGTTGATCAGTTCCGGATGTAGCACTAGCACCTGGCGGATCATAGCCACACGACCGAGATCAAACGTTTGTCGCTTCTGCAAATCCTCCATCTGATCGCGGAAAAGCTTGGTGATATCAACGTGTGATGTTTCTGGCGCCGTTTCATGTGCTTCGACCAAGACATCGACCACAGCGTCGCCAGCTTCTTCGGCCGCTTGTGCTAATCCGTTGACCGTACTCATTTGATCGATCTTATCGTCTATCACGCTAGCGATACTGACCGTTTCTTCACTGCCACTTTCTGATAATTCCTTTAAGTCACCTTGAGCTAAGGCAATTTCTTGTTTGGCATCATTATAAGCTACTTGGACGAACTCTTGTTTTTCTGGATCACCTGATTGAGTCATCGCGGCCGCTTCTTCCAGGCGACGACTAGCGAACTCCGTATGAAGCACTGCCCGATCTTCCAGGCTAGCCATACGCAATCGAGTTTGTTCGGTGACTCGTTTAATAGTGTAAAGCGTATCGCCTGGCAAACTGTTGGAAGCGGCGTTAACGGTACTAATCCAACCGCCCATCACCAGAACGAAGATGAAGGCTGAGGCAGCGATTGGCTTGGAGACGAAATCAAAAAAGGCCCAACGAATAAAAATTGAACCAGTCGAGCTGGCAACAACTAAATTCGAGGACACTTCCTCTTGTCCAATAGCGCTCATCAAAATCTCACGAGAGCGATCTCGTGAGGCCTCTGAAATCCAACCCGCTTTAGGATTGGTTTTTAGAGACTTTAATTTTGAAATCACGTCAGACATGTAGATCAATCAACTAAACTTTTTAAAGCTACCTTGGCTCGATAAAGTAGAACACGGACATTGGTTTGATTTTTCTCTGTCGCTAAGGCAATTTCTTTAATACTCATCTCATCTAGATACCGCATAATGAGTACTTCTCGATACTCCTCTTTTAGCAACTTGAGCTTGGCAAGCAAGGCATCGGCTTCATCTTTCTGATCAACCTGATCACCGAGACTTGGACGACTCTGATCAGCGACTTCTTTAACGTCTTCGAGTGAAGATTCTTCCCGGTAGCGTCGATAGAAATCAGCGATGACATTGCGAGCGATCTTGTAGAAGAGCGCTCCAGGATATTCGACCTGACTCGAGGTAGCATATTCCCAGGCTCGGAGAAAAACCTCAGCGGTTAGTTCGTCCGCATCTTCTGGTTTTGGAACCTTGAAGAAGATGTAGCGTCGCATCCTAGCCACATAAAGGTCATACAATTCGCTGTATGCCTTCGCGTCTTGGAAGCGAAACACCCGGAATAGAAGAAATTGTTGTCGTTGCATGCGCATGTTAATAGTCGTAGATTTTGAAAAAAGGTTACAGTTGCATCCGGACGGCCTAATCTATCATTAAATCACCCATTTTGGCAAGCCTAGACTTGACAAGGCAATCCATTTTGGCTACACTAGAGTAGACATTTAACACTTTTTATATGCCTGTGGACAACATTGTCCGTTTAACTGTTTCCGAAGCCGCTAAATTATTCGGCGTAAGTTCACGTACTATTCGTCGAGCGCTGGCCGAAGGTGCCATCAGCTACATCGTGGTTCAAGGACGCTACAAAATCAATTTCGAGTCCTTGCTCAAGTGGTCTCAGTCCAGTACAACAGTAAGGAACAAACGAGACAAATCTGGCATCGGGCAATTCGTAGAACGCTGGAAGATTAAGAACACTTTATACTCCCCTAACCCGGGTGTCCTCAAGGGTGAGGATCCGGAAAAATAGATGAAAAAGCTTCTAGCCTTACTAGCTGTTCTCATTCTACTTCCAAAAGGCGTCTTCGCGGAAGAAAACGCGATCAAGACGGCTGACTACTTTTTGCTTTCTGGAACCACACTCGACGATTCACAAACGGTTCGCGACTTAGCAAAATACGATCTACTAGTTCTGCCGGCCGAAGCCCAAGTTTATAATCCAGATTTTCCAGACGAAATTCGCGCGCAGAATCCAGACATCATTCTACTCGCTTACATGCCAAGCGTCAGCTGGAATAACATCTGGAAAGATTCACTTCACCGCGACCTAAAATCTGGCATCGAAGATTCTTTTTGGCTAAAAAATTCTAACGGTGACGAAGTTTCTATTTGGCCAGGAACCCAGGCGCTCAATCTCACTTCCGACTGGCGAGATTATTTAGCTAACTTTGTTTCAGAAGAAATTTTAGCCGATGATTATTGGGACGGCGTTTTTTACGATGAAGTTGGTGATTCAATTGGTTGGATTGATGGCGTGAAAATTTCCGACGCCACCTGGACAGATGCCTACACTAAACTTTTTAAAACTACCCGCGAACTAGTCGGCGATGAAAAAATCGTAATTACCAACGGCAGTTCAAATCTTTCGCACGCGCCGTACGTTAACGGCCGAATGTTCGAATCATTCCCTACCCCTTGGGAGGGTGACGGCCAATGGTCAACGGTCTTTAGTCGATATTTATCGTTAGAATCAAGCGTTGGTTTTCGACCGATCGTAGTTCTAAACTCTGACTCCAACAACACCGGCAATCAAGACGACTATCAACGAATGCGTTTTGGACTTTCCAGTTCCCTGCTTGGTAGTGGCTACTTTGGCTTTGACCATGGTACACAATCGCACGCCCAAATTTGGCGCTACGACGAATACGACGCTTTTATCGGCCAAGCGAAAGAAACGGCTAAAACCGATACCGTGACCGGCATTTGGGAGCGAGATTTTTCCGCCGGCAAAGTCGTAGTTAATCCAACCAGCACATCACAAACCGTAAAGCTTGGCGGTGAATACGAAAAATTACGTGGTACCCAAGATAAAACAATTAACGACGGATCGATCATCTCACGCGTTACTCTTCAACCATTCGATGGATTAGTGCTCTTGCGTACTATCAATGAAATCAATAATGGCGTTTTCTTAAACGGTGCCTTCGCCAAAATCTTCGATAGTTCTGGACAAGCTACTCGCAATGGCTTTTTTGCTTATGAAGGTTCAGTCACCGGCGGTCTTCAAGTTGATAAAGTCGATCTTAACGGCGACGGCGAGTTTGAAGTGGTCAGCGCCGATGGTAATCAAGTCTTCATCTACAACGCCGACGGCAGTTTGCACGCCAGCTTCTACCCCTACACTTCAGCTTACCGTGACGGTATCAACATTTCAGTTGGTGATTTAGAAAACGATGGTTCGATCGAAATTGTGACTGGTACGGAAAACGGTGGCGGCGCTCAAGTACGAATCTTCAACGCCGACGGCGTGCTCATTAACCCGGGCTTTTTCGGCTATGACCCAGCTTTTCGTGGTGGCGTGAACGTGACCATCGGCGACTTAAACGGCGACGGCACCAATGAAATTATTTGTGGTGCCGGGGTTGGTGGCGGTCCGCACGTTCGAGTTTTCAATAAAAACGGCAAGCTGATCAACCCAGGTTTTATGGCCTATGACCCTGCCTTCCGTGGTGGCGTCAATGTTAGCGCCGCCGATATCAACGGTGATGGACACGATGAAATTATTACTGGACCAGGCAAAGGCGGTTACACACAAATTAAAGCTTTTGATCAAAACGGCACACAAGTCATTACCCCGTTCTACGCCTTCGATTCTTCAGAAAAAAATGGTGTCGAAGTCTCTTCTGCCGATTTAGATGGTGACGGTATTGCAGAAATTATCGCCTTTACCCGAGATGTCTTTACGCTTTCGAGCTATAATCAATAAGCCGATGTCCTTTAAGGACATCCGATGTGCTTAAAGGACATCG
>CAYPRR010000001.1:22129-24064 GCA_964413245.1 uncultured Gammaproteobacteria bacterium | reverse complement strand
TGTGCGATCATTTCCTGAATTTTTGATGAGTTTTCTAAAACCTCATAAATACCAACACGTCCTTTATAACCAGTGTTGGCACACTTTACGCAACCGTTTGCCTTAACTATTGGAATACTATCGCCCTTTGAATTTTTAAATAGTGCTTCTAACACCTCTGAATTAAATATCTTTGTCGCATCCGATTTGGAAAGTTTGTCCGATGTCTTACAATCATCACAAACACGCCGGAGTAAACGCTGTGCAATAGAACACAAAAAAGTTGAAGAAATTAAAAATGGCTCCACCTTCATATCAATCAAACGCGGAATCGTTGTGGCAGAATTGTTTGTATGTAAAGTAGAAAGTAACTTGTGACCGGTCATCGCAGCGTTAACGGCAATTTTTGCGGTTTCTTCATCACGGATCTCTCCAACCATTATAATATCCGGATCTTGCCGTAATAAAGCACGCAATCCGGTAGCAAATGTTAATTTAGCGACATGGTCAACCTGACTCTGATTAGCTCCGGGAATTTCAAATTCTACTGGGTCTTCGATAGAAGCAATATTAACATCCCTATTATTAAGAATTTCTAGAATGGCGTAAATCGTAGTCGTCTTTCCGCTACCTGTTGGGCCAGTTGCCAAAATCATGCCCCATGGTTTACGTATTGCCCGTTCCACTCGAGCTAAATCATCTGGTGCAAGGCCCAATTCTTCTAACGAAAGCTGATGCGACTGGCTTGAAAGTAAGCGCAAAACCGCTTTTTCACCGTTAGTATCCGGTAGAATAGAAGCACGAACGTCAACGTTACCTATAGGACTCGTAAATGCGAAACGACCATCTTGTGGCCCACGATGTTCGTCTGTTCGCATGCTTGTTAAAATCTTAAGGCGCGCGATCAATTCTCTGTGTATTAGATCCGGTAAAGTAAAACTATCGTGCAAAATCCCATCAACTCTTATACGAACTATAGCGTGGTCCTTCCATGGCTCAAGATGAATATCGGAAGCTCGTATGCCATGACCATAAATCATTATTTTTTCTAACAAAACAATTACAGCATTTTGGTCCCTGCCTCTTACAGCATATTCAATCGCCTCTATAATTTCTTTTTCAGACGGAAGATCTACTTTTACGGACTTTACCTTGTCTGACGTATCCTTCATAATAGTTAAATTGTACCGTATTTCTCCTGGCTAAGAAAGCTGTGGACTACACATATGCTGTGGATGAATAGTTGTGTTATCATGATATTATAATTTAATTTTTTAATATGATAAAAGAATCCAAAAAAGGATTTACGCTCATTGAGCTCTTGATCGTAATTGCCGTCATAGCAGTACTCGCCGCAGCAGTTTTCGTCGCCTTAAATCCAGCCAAGCGCTTTGCCGATGCTCGCAACGCCCGCCGTCAGACTGATGTTCAGAACGTCTTGAGTGCTGTGAAGACTGATGAAGTCGATAATGGCGGAACCTACATCGCTGCTGTCAGTGGATTAACCGCTGATCTCAACTACGTAATTGGAACTAATGCTGCCGGCTGTAATGCTGGTTGTACAGCTGTAGTCACCCAAGCCGCTTGTGTTGATATCACCGGGCTTGTAACTGAAGGCTACCTCGGTTCAGTACCATTTGACCCATCTAGTGGAGCGTCAACATTCACCGATTACTACATTTCAAGAAATACCTCTGGAACGATTACTGTTGGTACTTGTGACGCTGAAAATGGTGGAGACATTATCTTGTCTCGATAATTTCACAGGGTGCGATAAATCACACCCCTACGGCAAATAAAAAAATACCAATGCTCGGCACTGGTATTTTTTTATTCGTTTACCCCTTGCGCAACAGTATAAACGATTATTTTTTCTACTCCTGCACGCATCAACACCTCACTGGCAGCCTTGATGGTCGATCCGCTAGTCCAAACATCATCAACTAATAAAACTCG
>CAYPRR010000001.1:17377-22119 GCA_964413245.1 uncultured Gammaproteobacteria bacterium | reverse complement strand
GCTGGATTAATAGCGAATGGATTGTTAATTACGATTTGATCTCTTTCAGTTTTCTTTTTATCAGCCTGCGACGTAGTTGGCCTGATTCGAAGCAATAATGGCAAAAAAGATCGTTGAGTTCTTTTGGCAACAAACCTACTAATCTCTTCGGCCTGGTCAAAACCACGCACACGTCTTTTAATTGCGTGTAGAGGAATACAACATACAACGTCTACACGCTCATTTCTGACCATCTGTTTAATTGGTCCTAGGCGGGTCTTTAGCTGACGAAATAGTTCATCTCGACTGGATTTATCAAAGCTGAATTTCCAATCACAGATTAATGATCTAACGATCGGATCAGCATAAAAAAAAGACGCAAATCTGCTTTGCGCCAATTCTGGAACTGTTGGCGACCAAGTTGACCTGCAGGCTTGGCACAAAACTACACCCTCGACTTTTTCACACAAAACACAATGACGCGGAAAAATTGCGTCAACCAAATAATGATAAAACTTTTTAAGTTTACTAAACATTATTCTTGCCAGAAATAATCTTCGACCAACCAAGTATTATCAGACTTTACTAAATTTAAAACAATCTCTTGATTTCGCACCTCCTTGCTCAACGGGTCGTTTACCGATTCGGTTCTAGAAGTAGTGATTTTGATTGAGGCCGTTGACTCTGTTTCAGATTCCACTTTCAAACTGATCACACGAGTAGAAACACCGTAATAAGAGTCTCCCTGTGATTTTATCGCCTTCTCTTTAAGATTCTTTAGTTCATTTTGTAATGAGTCACTGGCCATTATCATCACATCATCGATATTTGTGTAACCAGATTCCGAAGAAAAGCTACCCAGACGCTCAACAAAAACTCTAGCGATGGTTGAGGCGGTAGTGACAGCAACGTGTGGCGGTATTGGTTCAACCGTAACAGCAGTTGGCTCTATAATTTGCCCAGCCGTCGTAGATGGTAATGGCGACGTATCAATAGTGTCCTTTGTTAGCAACCACCACAAAAAGACGACTAAAGCGATTAGTAGCAAAATTGAGCCAACGATCTCAAGTTTTTTTCGTCTTTCCATATTAATTTTATTACGTGGCCGGTTCGATCTTAGCCTCACCACCGCCAAACGATTGCTCGAATTCCTTCCTTGCCCGTTCGATTTCTAACAGTTGTTCTGGATTAGTAGTTATTAACTGATCTTCGGTATAGGAAGCCACGACCTTAATCGCTGCATGCTTTGCACCGGCAAAGAAAATACCTTCACCAATTCCGGCTTCAAGCAATAAATATTTTTCACTTTGGGTTAAATTGAAAGTTTTTGCTATATTATCAACGGACGCTGGCGACTGTTTCATTAGTAATTGCAAAGATGAGTTGGTTACGATCGCTTGACCATACGGTGAACCCAAAAAGTCGTTGACATCTTGTGTAATAGTAGTCACGCCAAGATAATATTTGCGAGCACGCTTAACAAGTGCAAAAATAAACTTCGCCGAATCTTCATTTTGCATCAACCACCAAGCTTCATCTACAACCAAAATACGCTTCTTACGTTCTGAACGCACCACATTCCAGATATAGTTTACAATAGTATAAATCGCCATGGCGCGCAGTTCATCTTCCAAATCACGCACCGAGAACACGACCAACTGGTTCTGCATTTCTACTGTCGTTGGTGAGTTAAGCAAACCAGCAAAAGTACCTTCTGTATATTTTCGCAAACGATCAACCAAATCCTTAGAACCTTCCATCCCCTCCAAAATTTCTTGTAAATCTTTGAGAATTGGAAATTCCGCTAATTTTAATGCCTCTAAAGTCAGATCAGTTGTAATGTCTTTTTTGGCATAAGCCTCCAATATCGCACGATCTAACATTGAATCCTCGGAAGGAGTAAAGGCCTTTTGCACCGTACCAATCGGCTGACCAATCATTATACGCAACAAACCTTTAATTGTAATAACAGCACTGCGTAAGATATCTTCTACAGAAGTTTCTTCACCAACCGGACGAGGTAAATCAAAAGGGTTAATCTTAGAATCTGAGGCCAGAGAAACATTAATGAAGGTCCCGCCAACAGCATCAGAAAGTGATCGGTATTCCATTTCAGGGTCGATGATAATAATATCAGTGCCCAACATCATCGAACGCAAAACTTCTAATTTCACAGCATAGCTCTTGCCTGCACCAGAAGTCGCAAATACTACGGCATTGGCATTCTGTAATGAGAATCGATCAAACAAGATAAGCGAGTTATTATGACGATTAATCCCGTACAAAATACCGCGATCGCTGGTTAAATCTGAAGATATAAATGGAAAACTCGAAGCTATCGGCGACGTATTCATGTTGCTTGTTATCATCAATTCATCATTACCAATTGGCATTGTTGAATTGAAGCCTTGCTCCGATTGATAAAAACCACGCTTGGAATAAATCAGCTTAGCGCCAAAAATAGACTCAATCTGACCAGAACGTTTATCTAATTCCTCCTTAGAATCAGCGTAGAGAGTGATATAAAATGCGAACTGAAAAAAATGTTCTATGCCCTGAGTCAAATCATCACGAAGCTGTTCCATGTCGCGCAAAGCAGTCTCCTGAATTGGGTCACGCGGAGCACCTTTTTCATTGTCAGAAATAATCTGCGCTTCAACAATACCAACTTTGTTACGCAATTGCTTTAAGATCACTTCACCCTTGATTGGATAAAAGAACATTGCGATATCAATCGTGCCATTATAGTTGATGATTGGCGCTCCCCAACCCACCCCTACGTAACGAGGATAATTTATGACAAATAATGTTCTGACAAACTTAGTGCCCAATTTTAAATAGTTAGGATTAACCTCAAACGAAGCCGGCGCAATTAGATCACGAATCGTAACTGTACCACGACGATAAATGCGTTCTTCCTCGAGTGTAGTCTTTTCTTGGAAAGCTTTAAGTTGAGCTGGATTTAATTTCCGCTCTTTAGCTGGCTCTTTAATCTTATTCTCGAGTTGTTTTACGTCTATTGACATATTTAAAAACCAGACTCAACTCGAAGTTCACGTACATCAGTCATTTTCTGTGTATCATAAACGTCGGGATTATAAACAGTGTAATAAAGCTCAATTAAACTCTGAGTATCTAGCACGATCCCCTGTAGACCCATGGAAGTTAAACCACCCAACATAATTGAAACGCGTTGTTGCAAAGCTTCACGTCGTTCCTTAAACTTAGCCTCTGAAAGTTTGATTATGCTGGCCGGATAAACCGCTTCAGAAAGTTTATTCCAAAAACTTTTCTGTTTATCTGACGCCGGATCATAAGGTACAACTAGGTAAAAACGCTTTTGCATGATTTCACCAAGCTCAACTAATTCAGAAATAAAACTTCGATAATCACGAATTTGTACTTTAAGTAGATCATTATCAATTATTTTTTCACGCTCATTTAGTGCTGCGATATAACCATCGATATTCATCTTTCTAGACTGAATAACAATCTGTATGGAATATTCCAATCCATTCAAAAACTGCATGTAAGACTGAATGGTTGCTTGTTGTTCAAAAACCGATTTCAATGCAAAGTTAACCGAAGAACACATAACGACTGCTCGCAAAGTGCCATCTTTCAAGACAACAACATCCTCACGAATTTCTGCGATGTCTAAAAATTTGTTTGTTGGCTGTCCAGGCTTAGCCTTGGCCAACTTCTTGGATTGCATTTGATGATTTTGGTCAGACATATAATGAGAGCTACTCTTCTGGTGTATAAACGCCGCCAGTATTGGCGATTAACGACAGCTCAGAAAGTCTTGATCGTTCTAAACTCTTCTTCTTAGGCAATTCCGGCGGCGGCAAAATAATTTCTGTTACTTGACGAGCTTTAACATCGGCCAAAGTCATTGTCTTGTCCCAAACCCGCAATCGAGGCTTACGAAAAGTTTGCACAACATTTAGCATCATGTAGTGAAACGGCTGACCGTTTACTTTTACAAAGGCGAATACGATGCCGGTACCTAAAATAGGTAAGCCTATAAGCAGAAGTGCAGCAAGATTCAAAACTAATCTGTACAGAATAAACTCAGCCAACAATATGCCAAGCAAAATCGCAAATTGTCGAGCCGTAATTGGGCCTATTATTTTTGGTTCGACGTCTATGAATTGTGGAACAACAAACTGGTCGGGCATGGGACAATTATAGCACGGAATTAGCTTGTAGCTGGTAGATTATTAATTAATTAATGAATTAATAATCTACAAGCTACCAGCTACAAGCTAAAACTTGATTCGTTTGTTCAATTCCATCACTGCTTTAATTTCCACCGGGCTTAAACTATCTTGACCGACGTTACGACGACGCGTAGAAATTTCGGCAATAGCTACACCTTGGCGCAAAGCCTCACCGGCCATCTGTAAATATAAATGACTCATTGGGCTAACACGCCAAGCTTCAATGCCACGAACGCGATCTGAATACGAAAGACTTTGCAACAAGCTAAGTTTATCGAAGATCTTGGCCATCGCTTCCATTGGATCAGAAGACAGTCGACGGAACTGTTCTGGCGTCATGTTACCCAACTCTTCAACTGGTCCAGTTAAATGTGGAGCAAATTTAACATCGGTGATTGGACCATTAGTAACTGAAGATAGTGGCGCTGAAGCAGCAGAAATCATCGCTGTAGCCTTTTCTGGTTTTGATGCGGTCATTGCATCTTTAATTTTTGTTTCATCAATTTTTGCGACTTGACCAGCAACTTCTTCATCTTTAGG
>CAYPRR010000001.1:15660-17367 GCA_964413245.1 uncultured Gammaproteobacteria bacterium | reverse complement strand
GTGGCATCAATGGTTCAACCGTCTCCTTTGGCATCTGGCCGGTCAAAGAAGCGTGCTTAAGATCCAGAGCCACCGATTCGGCTGGCGCGGTAGACGATGACGTTGTCACCGGGCCGATACCAGGATCGGCCCCTACGGCGCTGTTCGCGATCTTCCTCGCCGTTTCCAACGTCTTCATGATCGTCTCAGTCTCGCTCGGTGTAAAATTAAATTTCTCAATTAACAATCTTTCCGTCTGATGAGCTTCACGCAAACCCTTAATATGAGCTTGAGCGACTTCCGTAAAGTCTTGCTTGGTTAATCCTTTAGCTTTAAAAGTCACGATGACTGTTACCAACAAAGCATTCACTTCTGCTTCAGTTTTTTTCTTATCGATTATCGGCACGATCTGTTGCTTAGCGATTTTTCTTGTTGCCACTTCAACATCCTTCTGCTCGTGTGGTGCCATCATCTCGCCAGAAATAACCGGAACTTCTTTAGCCAAGGCGTGAGTGACTGCCTTCACCATCGCCATTCGTTCCTCCCCCTTCCCCTCCATAACTGGAGGGGTGGCCACGGAATTAATTAATTTCGGTGACTCTCCCCCAGTTATGGGGGAGCTGGAGGGGGAGACTAGTCGTGGCCGAGGTGACGCCAAATTAAAATCTGGCATGGCCAGCATTTCGTCTATTTTCTCTTGCGAGAACATCATTGGTGGCGCCACAGGGCGCGATAAATCGCGCCCCAACGGCGAGGCAGATTTCGTTGGCGTAGCGTCTACACCTATTTCCATCTCCACCACTTCAAATTTACTCTTCTCAACACTCAGTAAATCTAAACACTTCAGTGTCTGATCATCTGTTAATTCCAATCCACCAATGTTGATCGGTCGCTTAAATAACAACATCGTTGCTTCTCTGTCTCGCTCCCCAGTTAAAAATCCACGGCCCAAATAAACAAACCGTTTCATCATCGGTTCTGGCAACTGCAAACCGATCTTTTTCGCTAACTCTAAAATTAATTCCTCCGGATGAATCTTTTCCTTCTCAACAATTATTTTTGGATAACTTTCCGGATCCCCACCCCATTCAATAATTTTGTTCTTGATGCCACCGATGTAGAGACTGAGTGGTAAAAGATAATATCCGGCCAAATCAGCAGAAATCAGCTTCGCCTTTGATTCATCTGTTTGGAGCGAAACAGATAATACTGAAGGTAAAGTTGAAACATCAATCGACCCGTCTAAAATAGCGTACAGTGACCTCTGTATTTCGCTAAGGCTCTCGACTGATAACTGAAAATGCTCAACGATTTTATTCAGATAATCCTGAACATTAACATCGGTAGCGAATTCAAAAACTAATTTTGTTTTAAGAAGGTTTGGCATGTGTTAGGTAAAGGCTGATGGAGGAATAGCTAATGCGTCCGCAATACGCCGATCGACAGCTGAAAGTCGAGCATGATCCGGTGTGCCTGCAACGCCAGTGTTCGCCTGTACCATTGGTTGCAAAGCTCTCAGGGCCTTTTGAATGTCGGCACGCTCAGTAGCGTCCACCGAATGCATCTTTTTAATCATTTCCGAGATATCACTAGCATCTAACTGTGAAGTGGCGGCCATAGCAGCCTCGCTACCGGCCCCAATTCCAGCCGGCAATTTATTGATATAAGTAATATTTTGCTTAACATTAACCGCCAAACTACGGTCGCCCCCCTGCTTATGTCCAGTTT
>CAYPRR010000001.1:1141-15650 GCA_964413245.1 uncultured Gammaproteobacteria bacterium | reverse complement strand
CCCTATCCGTTAGCTCTTCTACATGCTTATCAATTTTCACCAATTCTCGATCTGTTTTTGCAGATGCGCGGTCTCTGTTTAATTCAGATGAAGCCGAATTAATAAATTGCGTTCGATTTGCAGGATCTGAAATTTTACTCGGATCTAGCGGCTTTCCAGAATCGATCATCGCACGAGCAATCTTGTCTGCTACGTCCTTATTCATGCCACCAGCCGGTACTTTGTTCAAATCCAGGAAACCGCTCTTAATAGCTTCGGTAATCTGCCGAGTGTCCATTTTATTATTCGCTACATCACGACCGATAACTCCTGGCATCGCGTCTCTTGTGCTTCGACTAACACCAATGCCACGACGCATGTCATCTCCAACAGTCTTAGGGACTTCTTCGCCCTTATCATTTTTACGATAACCGTTTGGTTGCTTATCTAATCTAGCCCAAGCCTTCTCGCTTGGCTCGCCCTCAATATTTGCAGGATTAAACTTAGGATCACTTACGACTTTATCGAGTTGCTCATCATCCAATTTATTGATAAGCCTTGATCGATTCTTTAAGATATCTTCTTTAGCCGGATCACCACCTGCGTCAACCAACCTGTCTTCATTCTTATCTATAAATTTGAGATCCTCATCGTCCATTTTATCTGTTTTCGCTTTTACTGGAGCCGTAACTTTAGCCTTAATAGCCTTTTCTTGTTGCTTCGCCACATCAGCAGCAATAGCTGCGTCCAAATTCGTACCAGTTAAACCAGCTTTAGTGTGCTCTTCTCTGGCTTTATCTTCATAACCTGCCGTAGCAACTGTATCCGCAATTACTGAACTCCTTACATTACCAGTCCGTGCCTCCTCCTGATTTACCTTAGCCTCTTCTTCATCCTTGAAGGCATCCCTAGTGCCTTTCTTACCCCAGCTATGAACCATGTCATCTTTTATATCTCGATTAGCGACAGACATTGAATCCGCTTTACCAGAAATAATCGCATTATAAGCCTCGTTTCTCTGGCCGTCAGACATACCTTTAACGGTTTCAGTTGCGCCTTTTCTAGCCTCTGCTTCATCTTCAGAAGATGTTTTCTGAATCTTTCCACCAACAGCGGCTAAATTTCTAGCAGCGTAGCCACCAATAATAGGCACATCACGTAATGCACTAGCCCCCTGTATCAGTGCGCCGCCAAGCTCCTTACCAATACCACCCTCAGTTCGCCTATCAATTTGCCTGGCCAAACCAATCCCACCAGCTACTGCCAATCCGCCGGCCGCTTTGGCACCACGGTAGCCGAGTGCGGCTGGAGCGGCGGCTAGGCCTTTAGCCAAATCCATGCCACCTTTTTCGGTCACGAATTGGGCGGCAATGCCACCAAGAGCTCCAGCTTGAGTGCTGGCCGCTTGGAAACCAACGGTAATCAAAACAATAGCGATGAATAAACTTAATAACTTATCCATCGCAAAAATTTCTGGTGGCAAAGTTGCCAAGGTTGTACCAGTATCTACACTCATTACGGTAGAAAAACCTTCTGATGTAGCAATCGGACCAGAAGATGCGGCTGCTAACGCCAGCCACAGAAAAAAGGTTAAAATCGGCCCTAGTGTAACAGCACCAATCATCTTCTTCCACCACTCTGCATATTGACCACCCGCGTTACCCAAAACATCAGAAATTCCACCCATAAAGAAAGCTAGGGGCGACATGATAATTAAAACCCACAAGATAACAATACGGTAAATAAAAATAACAGCCAGTAAAAGCATTACCGCCAATACCATAGAAAGCAGAACCACAGTTGCATAAGCTCCGCCCAAAAACATAAAAGCGTTCATGCCATTATTGCCCTGGCTAGCCAACCAACTTTCACCAAAACCCATAAATGCATTCATCTGGAAAAGATTCACGAAGTTGCCGGCGGCAATATCACGAATAGCACTAACGAAGGTCCACATTATTACCTGACCAAAATCAATCAGCAATAAACAAATAGTTCGGCTAAAGTTCACAGCTACTATCGCTAAGAAAAGTCGTGGTAGTTGCTGTTCCCAATTAGCCTTACCAAGGCCTAGAATTGTTTTGATGGCAATTACCAATAAAACTATAACTACGAACATGTTCACAACGTCGCGTACTAATGGCCAGCCAATATCAACGACTCCACTAGTAGCAAACCCGTTATAACCTAGAATTGGTATGATCACCATGCCGATAACCACCACAATGATTTTACCGATCACCATAGCGATAATCGAAAGAATGGTAGCTAATGCCAACGGTAAAAATGAATTCATGAAGCTTACAAGCGTGGCTGATGTATCGGTTACAGCAGAACCAGCCGCCGCTGCCGCTGCGGCCGCATCTGCCGCGGCATCTGCTAAGGCAAAATGTGAACTGACAAAAATAAAAATAGCAGATAGAACTAAGGTAACGCCAAATTTATGTCGATGTAAAAAATCGGTTAGTTTTACAAACCTGTTCACAATAAATGACATATCGATGACAGTATATCACGGAGCTAATGAGGTGTCGTATTATTTGAAGTCACAAATTGTGACTTCAAAATTTGCTAGTCATGAAAGCCTATTTCCGGTCTATTCTCTGGTTCATGAGGTGGAACTAATTTTCGAAGCGCATCAAAGACTAGGCTAAATTGTCCGTCGTAACGTAGCTCTAAAGCTTCGATCTTTTTAAGTAGATCTTCATTTTGTGATACAAGCTCGCGAAGCTTAGAAAAGGCTCTGATAATTTGAATGTTAACAGCGATAGCACGAGAACTACGAAGTACACTCGAAAGCATCGCGATTCCATGTTCAGTAAAGACAACAATCGATTTTCGAGTCCCACCACGTCCAACTTTCTTTGATATCACAAATTGTGATATCAAACATCTTGATTCATCATCATCTAAAATAAACATAAAATCAGCTGGGAATCTTTCAATATTTCTCCGTACAGCCTGGTTTAATGCTGCTGTTGTCACTTGATACAAGCCAGCCAAATCACGATCAAGCATCACTTTCTGACCACGAAAGACGTAAATCTTAGCTTCAATTATTTCACGTGGTATAAAATCATTTTCCATAAAAGATAGGTTAAGACGGACGGAACACTTTCGTGCTCCGCCCGCGAGTGGTTACGGTACTTCGACGAGAAGTCCGCAACCGTTGCTACTGGGATCATCAGCCGTGGTGACGCTGATCTCTGAGCCGTCGAAGTCGGCGCTAGCCGTGCCCTGCACAGTGCCAGAAGGGTATGGTGCGAGACAAGACCAGCTACGATTGCCGGACGAGTCTTCGAACTCGACCGAGAAGCGCAGACTGTCGCCGGAGCGAGCATCACCAACGTCGTACTGCACGGCGTGGTCGTTACTCACCTCGGCCAGATCTTGCCAGCCGTGACTGTAGCCGCTCGACTGCGTGTACTCGCCAGACATGGTGATCCGGCTATAGTCACGAGAACTCGGCGACTGCCAATTGATGGAGAGTCCGGTGCCGGAACTCGATGCTTGTGTATCGACCGACTGTTCCGGTGTCTCATCAACGGTGTCGTGACCGGTGCCGGTATCGGCTGGTTCATCGACTTCATCGTCGCGAGTGCCGGTCGAACTGTAGGCATCAGCAGATCCGCCACAGGTAAAGAGATTTTCGCTGGTCACACAGTAGGCATCAGCAGAACAGTCCCCGACCTGGCCCTGGACTCCCGCCACCACGCCAGCATCGACTTCGATGATCGAACGTGTGTAGAAATCCATGAGCAGGTAGGTATCCCAGCCGTCGATTGGCATGGCTGTTGCGTCGCTTACCACGTAAACCGTGGACTTGGTCGATTCCTTGAGCAGACTACCGTCACGGAACAGGGCGTAACCCATTTCAATCGGGTAATCGTCCAGATCGACGCTTGCTGAACTCGGCGTCAACAAATCATCATAAGTCGAGGCAATAATGCCATATGATTTGAGCACCGCCTGCCAGCCAGTCGATCGGACCAGAAAGCGCGTCTTGCCGGCCGACTCGACCGAATCGAGCAACAGCCAGACCAGACCGTCTTCGTAAACTGCCATGATGTTGGCCGTGCCATCGATCTCGCTACCCGAGCCGAAGCAATCAAGCTCCGTGTTCGAAACCAACGAGACATCTTCGAAGCTATAGCCACGACTCCAGAACGAATCTTCGCTCAAAAATGGACTCGCCAGACCATCACTCAATAAGTAAACGGTGCTCTCCCCCGGCGTCATTACCAACGTGCCGTCGGGATGCCACTTGGGCGTAGGCATGGTGGATTCGAAGATATGGCCAGTGGACAAATCACAGTCCATTTCGCTGGTAAGATAATCCCCGCTACCATCGCCAGAAAGATCAACGGCATTGATGGACAGCCCCTCGATGGATTCACCATCGGTGCCATCTTCCTCCGCATCGCCATCGTGGCGACCAAAGTGGACATGATCACCGGTCGAATAGCCGGTCGTGCCTTCCAAACCGATCATCTGCCCAGCGGCCACTTCTTCACCATCACCTACGAAAGTATCGTCGAGATGACCAAGGATCAAATAGGTGCCATCACCCTGATCGATGTTGATGTGCACTCCGAACCCATCTGTACGATTGGCGTCGTGCACGTAGGCCGTCCCACCCATAGGCGCGAAGACTGGATCGTTCTCACCGTTGGGCGTGTCGAAATCGACATCAAAATACGTCGAATCGTACATGTGACTGTAGCTACTACCAGTGCCCTGAACACAGCGACTCTGATAACCAGACGCGAAAGGCATGGCTGACATGATGACGTCTTGACCGCCACCTGAACCGTCGCCTTTTTCCATCGCCATCAGCTCCATGTAGCCGTCTGGACATCCAGATGAAAGGGTCGCCAAAATGAGGACAGAAACACCGACGGTGACAAGAAACGAGATGCGAGATGCGTTGACGTTGCAGAACATGAGAGACTCCTAGCTTGGCTGACTTTGAAGCGCTGACCCGGAATTGGATCAATCGCCTCTATCACAGCGGGAATCAATAATCTGAAACCGCGATAGAGATAAATGATTTCCGGATCGCAGAGGCTTAGTTGCCGATAAGCCCCTGCGATTTCAAGTTGTTGCGTTCCCCACTCCCGTTATGAGAACGACTTTTATTGATCAACCCCGACCGTCGTTTGGCCCGGAACACGCTTGTTCCGACCGGGCGATAGGCTTAGCATTGATTGGCGTCGGAACCGACTAACAGTTCAGCTAAGGAGGACATTAGAGCTGAGCCGTTGGCTGATCCCGTTAGATATATCTGTATCCATTGTCTGATGTTATGAAGTCCTGGTCAACGAATTTTGTGGGCTTTTTCACAAAAAAGTGTCGACGCTCACCGACAACACCAAGCAATAAACACGCAACGAAATTATTGTGATTGATGATGCACCTGTCGACGGTCATCAACAGAAGATGGGGATAAGTTTTGACTGACAAAAATATAAATATCGAAACGATTTTAAATTAACGAAAGATAATGACAACTCTTAGAGTTGTCATTGACACCAATCAATTTTTGCGATGCAATACAGACAACACTCCCGTGATTTATCGCGGGAGATTTTATTTTCCGCGTCGCTAACTCATAAACATTTTTTATGCGCGACGTTATCTTTACTAATGAACACTTCTATCACATTTACAATCGCGGCGTAGATAAGCGAGATATTTTTATGGACGACGCGGACCGTTGGCGGTTTGTGAAGTCGTTGTGTATTTTTAATGATTCTACAAGGCAATCGGAGCAATCGATCGCTCGAGAGGACACTGATTTTACTTGTCCTGCCAAACCATTAGTCCAAATTCATGCGTACTGTCTGATGCCAAACCATTTCCATCTGTTGCTAGAACAGATCGAAGAGAACGGTATTTCGTTGTTTATGAACCGAATTGGAATTGGGTTCACGAAATTTTTCAACAAACGATACGATAGATCTGGAGCACTTTTCGGAGGAACTTTTAAGGCTAAGGTGGTTAATGATGATTCTTACCTATTCCATCTTTCAAGATATATCCATTTAAACCCGGTCAGCCTTTTAACTAAATCAGATAATACTAATCCGGTAGATTGCTTATCTGATTATTACTGGTCTAGTTATAACGATTATGCTGGACGACGAACATTTCCATTTATTACAAAAGAGTTGATTCAAAGCGAATTCAGAGATTCGGAAGAATACATTAAATTCATGAAGAATTGGAAAACGCCAGTCGACGAACAGATTAGCCATTTATACTTCGATGAATGACAACTCTTAGAGTTGTCATTTTGGCTAAGGGAAGAGAAATTGGCCAACACGCAGGGTTGGACTAAGTTAGCCTAAAAAAAAGACCCCGTTTGACGACGGGGCGCGTTAGCCGCATCTCTCTAGCAGCACAATGCCTTGGTGGCACGCTACTTTGGTGGCGTGAGTTCTCGTTCCTTAGCACGAGATTCCATAATCCCAGAAAGAACCATGATCGTTGTCATGGAGCTGCCGAGTCGCACGACAGTATCGATTACTTCTGGGCTGAAGTACTACTTCAGAAACACGATCATCACCCAAGTGATTACGGACGTCGCGAAACTGAGTATGCACACCACAAACCAGAATTTGGAGAGAGTCTCATTTTGCCCCCTCTTTTGTCGTGCTTCGATGGTTTACGGCCATACCAGCGGTAGTTATGTTCAGGCCGGCAAAGAATAACCAACCGTACCAAGCTTGTCGGTTTTGGCCGATCCATTCATCTGGAATGAACCAAACCAATAAAGCCGCCAAGCTCACCAACATTCCGACGACCGTTAGCCAGAAGCCAACTTTGGAACTTCGACTAATCTTATTAAGCCACGTTTTCATTTTGTAATCCTCGACGGCATTATATAAAATTCACAATTAATGACAAATCTTACTAGCGCTAAGCACCGGCAAATTGCTATTAGATTTGGCTTAAATTAGCCATAAAATGTACAAAATCACCTTGACAAAAGGCTAATTTTGTGCTATATTTTAACGTTCCGAACAATACAGGAGTCACAGATGTATCGATACTCTACCTCTATAAAAAGTGGAATCTGTCCCGCCATCTTCTCGATGATCGTTATCATCGGAGGAGGAGCGGCGCAACTCAGAACCATCTGGATGGCAAAATCAGTAGTCAGTACGTCAGGATTCCAACTGGCGCTACAACTGATCGGATGCATCCTCTGGGCAGAGTATGGCAGGCTCAACCAGAAAAAAGAAGTAGTGGCACCACAACTCACCGCTACAACATTCACACTCGCTGCTATTGGTGAATACATCTACTTCATGTAGATCGGCCTAACGGCCAGCGCTCCCGCACCCCGACAAGGTGCGGCCTCTTTTTTTATTGGGTAAAAATAAGGCCCCGCGGTTGATGCGGGGCACGAGCCGATTTGGCTACTTTTGTTCTTCTTGAGTGACAGTATTGGTATGAACAAAAACGTGGTAACACGAGATGCCTACCATGACTGGCAGCATGATGACGATCGGGATCCACTCAGGCCACTTCTTGTGGTCGAACAGCCAGGCCATCCCCAGACAGAACAAAGGGAAGATTAAAAAAATCATTATCATGCACGGCGTGTCCATGTCTTTGTAAAGAGCAATGATCGTTGGATCTGAATATATGACGGGTGTCGACATTTCTTTTCTCCTGCCGACATTATAGAAAACGCCTAGCAATATGCAAGCGATGACAACTCTAAGGGTTGTCATTTTGGCTAATAGAAGAGAAATTGGCCAACTCGTGGAGTTGGACAAAAGACAAAGATAAATTTCTAAATATTGACAAAAGTCGATTCTTTCGCTATTCTCAGCGTACAACTTTGTCCTTCACTTTGGTACTAGAGGGCACGGAAGGTTACCGTGTCCTCTAGTACCACACAATTCAGGAGTTCCCATGACCCGCTTCGCACTCACCTTCTTCGGCCTCGTGTCCCTCACAGCCTGCGACGGCAACAGCGAATGTGCTGACTGTCCGACCGACAGCGTCGTCGGCCACGACAACGATCCGTGCGCGGACTGTCCCGACGATTCCGGTGACACGGATGACACCGGCGATCCGCCGGTTGGCACGGCCAGCGTGCTGTACGACGTGTACCGTCTGGGAGTCATTGAGGACTGCCTGGTAAACGCCGGCAACATCGCCGAAAGCTCTAGCACCGCGTTCGAAGTGCCGGCCCCAGCCGACTACACGGTGAGCGCCGGCGACGTGGCCTTCACGAGCCAGTTCGACTTCCCCGTGCACGTCGATTCCACCGGCGAGTACTGGGCGGCGCCGGCGAAGTCCGTCAGCCTGAAGGCGGACGACGTGGTCGAAGATCGCTTCGACCTGTTCAACCTCTTCGCGCCAGGCGTGTACGAGTGCTCGTACGACAAGTACCAGTACGATGCGTCATCCGCCGACCTGAAGGGTGAGTTCCAGCGCACCGTGGAGCTCGACCCGCAGACCATCTCGGTCAATCAGGACGGAAAGGTGGAGCCGCAGAGCGATCCGAACATGGGTGGCATCATCAGCGACAGCTACGATGATGATAACTACGTCGAGGTGGAAGAAGATCATCTACTCCTCCGGCAGGTGGGTGAAGGGGAAACCTATATCACCGACTCGGAGATCGGCAAGAACTTTTTCAACCTGACGTCCGTTTCCCCAAGCGGATTCACCTACGTCGCCGACCTCCGCTGCGACCTGGAGCCGTAGCTCCTTCCCCGCCCCACGGCAACGTGGTGTGCGGGGCATTTTTTTGATTGTAGTGGCCTTGTGTGGATAACTTCCGGAGGCTAAGCCTCAGAATGTTATCCACACGTCACATAACATAAAATCCGCCCCGAAATCGGAGCGGATTTTATGTTATGGCGTAACCACGATTTGACCATCGTAGTAGACCCAGGGGTCAATTGTTGGATCATCGTCAGGGTAGATAAGATATGAACATTCACCGTTTGGATTGGAAGGATCCGCAAGTGAGTCGCTCGATCCCTCGAAGCACCCTTCATCACCAATCACGGTACACGTTCCACTACACCATCCCCAGTTGTCGCGGACGTGGACGGATGGACGGTAGTAGCAGGCGTCACCGTCAGAACATGGAGAGTTTGTAATGATGCCGCTGGCGTCTAGGACACAGGAATCCATAGTAACGAGATCAGAATCGGAGCAACGGTAGTTATGCTGATAGCTGAAGTAGTTCGGGTCGCAACTATCGGCCGTCATACCCCACTCGCAGGAAACATCGGTGGTTGTATCGCAAGCGTCACAGTATGTTTGGGTCTGCGAATCTGGCAGAATACCACGATGGTTTTTGTAGAAGTTGTCGGTATCGCTAGAACCAGATGGCGTACCCGCATCGCCCCAATCAACAATCACTCGGCGTAATGGTAACTGGTTCTTATCAGCGGCGGCATAGAATTTAACCGTGCCACGGAAGAAACCACCGCTACCGGTCTGAACTCCTTCGTTAGAATCGTTCACGGTGATTCCAGTGTTGGCATCGCCCTCCCGACAATATTGCCCGAAGCAATTATCAACATCTAACGGCCAGATGGTTGGCGGGTTGCCTTCGTCACGAGCATCGGTGGAATATTTATAGTCTGGATATAATGCATCAGCAAGATCTCCATTCAATACATAGTCTAAAGTCTCCCCGTTTGCCGTACCAAGTCCATCTCCAGCCCACTCGTAAAACTTTCCAACTGTTGGTAGAGCGAAAATTTGATTGATACGATTCCAAACCGCGGTGTAACCATCGGTTGCTGGTGTCATTTCAAATTTACCACTTTGCAGTGAGAAATTGATGAATGATCGACTATCTAAATTCTCTACATCGGTTGGATCCATACCGGAAACGCCATCCGGTGAACCAGGAGTATAACCAGACGCACATTCGTCAAATAAACCATCATCATCGCTTTCTTCTGGGCCTTTAAAGATAAAAGATGAACCTGACGCGTTATAACACTGTCCAATACGTAATGGCGGATAATCATCCGGACGATCTTCTGGTTGTTGACGCAAATTTAAACCATAAGGCCCCTGCAATGTACCGTAAACGTAATTCATTTTTGGATAGCTAACTCCATCTACAGAACCATCAACAGTAAACGATGTTTTATTGTTGCCAAGCAGACGATCTGTCCAAGCATAAGATTCATCGGAAGTAGCTACCTGAGTCACTTCTTCACAACCAACATAAACGTTATGAGTAAACTCTTGGAAATAGCAAGCTTCGCCCACAACGTCATTACCCTCAGAATCTGAACCAGAAAGACACTTGGTAGTAAAATTTTCATCGTAAATATCTTCAGTTACTTCAACACCCTCTAACGTACAAGTTGAATAATCTGCCACCGAGATATCAAATTCCTCAAAATCCTCAGTTTCTGGCCAGTCCTCAGCATCGGCATCGCCAGAGGCACCTGAATCAACACCGGTAATTACGTAAACATTAGTATTGTCCGGACTAGTGCCCCTTCGATCAACAGCGTCTGGCACCGAACAAACCGTGCCGTCCTCACGCTTGGAACCGATCGGAATACACATAAAAGGACAATCGCCATTTGCGCCAGGAGAATGTATTCCCTCTGAACAATCATAAGCATTTGTACCGCCACCTTCAGAATCTCCACCAGAACCAGGATTAGCGCCAGCCCAATTATCATCTGAAAGACACTGGCCCATAATAGCGAAGTAATCATCTGGACAATCAACACTTGCAATACACCAATCAATTGAATCGTCTGGTGACGTTTGCTGACATGTATGATCACCTATTTCAGCGCATCCAACAGTACTGTTTTCCAAATCAATAAACCCAGTAACGGAGTTACAAGCGTATGTATCTTCGAAGTACCCAGCTTTTTTATATTTAGCGCTTAAATCGGTTGAACCTGTTAGCTGATCTACCGGAAACCAGGTTAGACAAGCACCCAAATCGGCTTGGCCGAGGATAGAAATACCAGTGTCGCGCTCCAAACAATAACCTTGCAAACCAATAGCTTCATCTTCCTTGGTGATTGGATTGCACTTCGCACCAGTAGCTATATCTCCACAATCTTCGTCATTAACACAAAGCGAACCATCAGACTCACTACTCGAACAAATACCAAGTTTGTTTGTACTGCCACGTGAACCGTTAATTGAGTTAAGCGAATCTTCAATGTCATCTGTGCTTGTAGCTTCATCGATGTATGCCACCTTACCAAGACTATTACTCAATTTTGTGTAGTTACAATCACAATCTTCACCCGGCAAACAAGTCCTGGCCTGATCAAAACCAGGTAGCCGACTAAAAGGCAGAAAACGCAAATCCATTACCGTAGACGAATCTGTGGCGATTGCGGTCGGTAGAGCCGATTGATGTACTAACTCTGTAAAATCTCCAGCGCTATTAAAAGTTGGCTTTGACCATTCACTAACTACATCATTTGGGAATGGCGAGCTTATTTCTGGCCAAGCTCTACAAACTTGAGATTCGGCTGTTTCTTCGTCGAATTTATCACCGTTAGGCGCAACAATACAACGATCGCGGTAACAGGAACCAGTCTTAACGGCAACGGACTGGAAGCAAGTTCCAGATGAACAAGTGAAATCTAATCCGCAATCACCAACATCAGCTGTACACAAACCGGACATGCAAGTCTCACCATCGCCAGTACACTGCGAATCATCAGTACAAACTGTTTCTGAGATATTATAACAAGCGCCAACAATACATTCGCCACCACTTGGCTCACAATCAGTCGAAGCTGAACATGGTGATGCTGTATTAGCACAATAGCCAACTGTACATTCGTTATTATAGCCATCAGTACACTCTCCGGCATCGTAAGCCAAACGGTAATCTTGTTCGTTAGCTGTTTCACAAGTTTCTGAACTATCACAATCATCATCTATATCACAAGCATCGCCACTAGTTGAACAAGTACCATAGGCGGCTATGTTCACCTGACTAAGACGCTGAACCGGGAAACCGCCCGGCACTGCATAACCCGAATATTCAGAACCGTACCAGCTAACATCACGATCTGCATAACGCTCCGAGTCTAGGATTACAGTTGGGTCATCAGGATTCCATGCTGAACAAAATGAAGAATCACCAAGAGCGGAATACTCAGTGCACAAATCGATGCCATCACAAATCGTCTTATACTTACCAGTTGATTCATCCCAAACCGTTTGAGAAGATGCGCAAGTTAACCATTCCGAACACTGACGATCACGATTAACCTTCAAGATGCGGTTGGTGTCATTCTCTAAAGCCGGAACGTCTTCGTTAATATCAATCGTAAGTAACGTATCCTGAACTCCATCATCATCACTGTCATAATAAACCGTCTCGTCTGGCGAAGTCTGCACTTCCGTTTCGCAAGTACCCGACACAGCATCGCCGGTATCCCCAATCATATCTGGACAATCGGTATCTTCGTAACAAGAAGTACCAAAAACGTAGATGTCGTCCATCTCATAAATATATGGATCGTTTGATCGACGCTCTTCCATTCTTTTTCCACCAGCATCGCCACCTAAATCCGAAACATACAGATCACCGCGATCATAGGCGCAACGCTGAGCACACAAATCAACCGTATCGCCATCTGGTTCGGTGATCGTCGAGTTACCGCCATCACAATCAATAGGGTCGACTAAATCGAATGAAGAATCACCAAATAATTCATTGGCATGGACCGAAGCTATGTATGTAGCACTTGCGTTGTAATCAAGCCCAGGTAATCCAGTGTCGTTAAATAATACACAACCTAATGAATTTGAAACCTGACCGCTACACTGCTGGCTGGTCACCAAAGTATTTTCGTCTAAGTTGTCGTTGTTGAGGAAGAAATAACTCTCACCATCGGTCACACCGTAGAATTCATCGTCAGCTATATCTAGAAGATCCTGGAATTCGCTACAACCATTAAATTCAGCACTACATGTGGCAGTCCAATTATCAAATGCCAAGTCACCATTAGCCCAAACGCCAGAATAATCACCGCCAACTAGATAAGAACCATTCTCCAGTACACAAGTCGCGTCTTCGTCGGAGACTGAACAATACGCGCCGGTGTCACAATCAAATCCTGAATAACAATCCGAACTATCATTTGAGCAGACACCTATTCTGCAATCTGAGTCTGTGGAACAGCTTGTGGCGCTATTATTTGAACAAGAGCCTGTACCGTAACAAAATTCGTTGGTACCAGTTCTGAACCAACCATCATAAGTAGAAGAACCAACAACAACGCTCGTTTTGTATTCGCAAGTCTGTCCTACTGGATCTTTAAAATAATAAGTTCCAGCACTACCGCCATCAAAGGCCTGACAATATTGCTCGTCGCGATCGCAGAGAATATCGTCGTAAGAATCTGGATCATTCATTAAGAATATAGATTCATAAGAATCAACAGCGCTTCTATCTTCTGTAAAGATAACCTGGCCAACTTCAGTACAGCTAGCAGAGGCAGAATCGCATTCGTCTTCGCTACCGACAATTGCAAAAATATCATGATCGGCTGGAATAATAATCGTATCGCCAGCTAAATATAGATGTGACAATCGCTTATCTGAATCGATCATCACCTGAGAAATCAGATAATCAGCATCGAACTGACAACTAGTTTCGCCCGATTTAATCATGCATAATTCCGGACTCGTAGTGTCAAAAGTCCCATCTGTGGCTGTGAACAAATAACAATCAGTACTCGCGGTAGTTCTGTCGGCGCCGTCACCATCAATATCGGTGTTTTCGCAAACTGCGTTATACATAGCCGCGAATTCGGAATCGGAATTTTCTGTTTGGAAATAACCAGTACAACCAACCATATCTTCATCACAAAGCTTGGAGAAAGAACGCAAGTTCACGGTAGTACCATCGGTTTGTAAATATTCTGAACAACCCAAGTAGTACTGATCTGAAATATTTCCATTAATATCCATGTCACAAGTGGCCGGTGTGACCCATGAATCTTTAATTAAAGTAATTTCCTGCTCACCTTCTCGCAAAACTACATTATCCAAGTAAAGAGTAGCTCCTGAATCTGGCGAGAAAACTAACACAGTACCATCACCGAAGGTAGAATAATCAGCTGATGTCATGTTGAGTGGGCCAACTTGGAACTCTTGCCAAGTGGTAGTCAACGTTAAATCAGACTCGAAAATTGCATCTGTCGTCGAACTTGAAGTATCGGCATCTGGCGTACTGTCAGCATCTATATCAAAACCAATATCTATAGTGCCAGAACCTTTTGCCCAAAAACTGAGTGTGTAAGTTTTGTCTGTTTGTAACTGATTATTAAGCGTACCGCAAGACGTTTCACCGTAACTCACGGTACAAGTCGCGCCTAATTTACCGGTAGAAGAAGCACAGCCTAGTGTAGAAGATGTACACGCCGAAGACTCATAAAGATAAGTCCAAACATTTTGCGTAGTAAGTAATGAGTGACCATCTGTTGCGATTGATTCGTTAGAAAGTGTGGTGTCTGTTGCATTATCAGCCTCAAACATCGTT
>CAYPRR010000001.1:0-1131 GCA_964413245.1 uncultured Gammaproteobacteria bacterium | reverse complement strand
TTCGTAAAGCTCTTCATAACCCTGACGGCTGTTCGCACTTCTGCCACCTGTGTATTCCCTACACCCGTTAACCGCCTCGGAACATGCCGTACTTTCTCCGGTCCAACCAAAGTACATACAAGTATTTGTATCATCATCAAACCAACCGCCTGAGTCTGTGCAGTTAGCATCTTTATCTGTTACATCATCGCCAGCAATTTCTGTTTTACGATATGAAACACAAGCATCTTCAACTGTTACGGTTGCTGTCCATAAACGGAAATGGACCACTCCGTCGTCGTCATAAAACTCGCGACAATCAGGCTCTGTGAATATATCTTCATGACTATCACAAGCCGTGGTTACAGAATCTACATCGCCGTCGCCGTCTGAGTCATCATCACAAGAAACACCAGTAGCTGTTGTAACCCAATTGGTACACGGGGCGACACTATCTGGTGGCGCAGACACATCAGATTCCAATAAATGCCAGGTTTTTAGCTGATAACCATCAACGTCAGACCCTTCCCATGTGTAGAAGACAGCTTCTTTATCGTTGTTTAAATTATCTTCAGCCTGTTCTGAAGTTACACATGCTCGCAGGTAAGTGTAATATTCCTTATCTTCCGTAGTTAAGTTAGTAAATTCATCACAACCAACAGCCTCGGCGCTACAAGCCGTAGCTGAATCGGGAATAAAATATTCCGGAAATGAACCGTTCGGTTCGTAAAGCGTTGGCTCCTGTTTATACGTATCATATCCAACGCAAGAAGATGGACAGGAATCTAATTCGCTAGTCACGCCAGTAATATTCGGATCACCATTAGCTGGAATATAAAGTTCGCAACCAACATCTAATTCTGTACACATTTGGGCGTAGTCATCACACTCCACAGGATCTGTTGATGCTCCTGTACAGCCAAGGTAAGTAGGTGGCATTTTAGCGTAAGCGAGCGTCATGTCGGACATTGATGTAACGCCATAACCATTGCTAAAAGCCGAAGCATCTTCGCCCTGCTCCAACTGCACGTCATCAACATAGACACTACCGCTAAAGCCGATCGTGGCGATCATCGCTTTATTAGCATCACTTAAAATAGGCGTAGTAAAAATACACTCATAACGCTCGTAAGAAGTACTGGTGAGCGACTC